>JAADEE010000021.1 GCA_013153575.1 Chlorobiota bacterium | reverse complement strand
AATAATATGAAGGGTTATCTGGACTTTTATTTATAGCAATATCAATATACTCTACAGCTTTATCAGCCTCTTTTCTAACTAAATAATAATTAATAAGGTCAATTATTAATTGCTCTTCTTCAGGATATGTTTCAAATCCAGTTTTTACAACTTCAATATATTTAGTACTATCACCTGTATTTGCGTAACAATCAGCTAAATAATGATAAGTATTTCCTTTTCCGTATTTTGCTTCTATACTTTTTTGGAATAATTCTTTTGCTAAATCATATTTCTTACTATGATATGCAATTATACCTTTAAAATATTGAATTTGATCTTTTGTATAAGAAGTATCATCAGCTGTTGTAGGAACTTTTGCTAATTCATATCCTAAAGACATAAGTTTAAAAGCTTTATCTAATTTTTCTTTACCATAATCTGTTAAAGTGTTATTATTAGCTGCATAATCCTCACTATAATCAGTATAATCCATAATTGCTTCATTGATTATAGTATTTTTTACAAGCTTTACTTTTTCTTTTGTTGTAGCTTTATCTTTAATTTTCCCTTTCTCATCAAGTTCAATTGCTTTTAATAAAGCTTCTCCACTTTTTTCTAGTGCATCTTTATCAATAAATTCAGTCTGTTCCCAACTTTCAAGAACTCCATCTTTTAAAGTTAATTTTTTTCTAAGATAAACCCATACTTCTTTATCACCTTTAGATAATATTTTTCCGGGTTTTCCAAATACTCTTTCAACATTAGCAAGCCCCTCTTTTGCCGGCATTCCTTTATAAAGTCCTCCAATTACAAAAGTGTGGATATTAAAATAAATATCAGAACGTTTTAACCATGTTTTAGGTTTTGTATTCTTTTTAGGATTAGTTATTTCAGCGTCAGTTTTTTTCTTTTGACTTTTTAATCCTTCCCAAGTTATAACAGCTTCTTGAGCATTAATAGCTCCAAAAAAGAAAACTGCTAATATAAAAATTGTTAATTTTTTCATTTTATTTATTTTTATTAATTATTCATCGTTATTTTCAATATTTGTATTATTTTCTGCATCATCTAAATCTTCTTCAATATCATCACTTCTATCAACTTTTGCAACAGATGCGATACTATCTTTACCTTTTAAATCAATTAGTTTAACACCTTGAGTTGCTCTACCTGCTACTCTAATTGTTGCAACACTAATTCTAATTGTTATACCAGATTTATTAATAATCATCAAATCATCATCATCTGTTACACTTTTTAATGCAATTAGTTTGCCAGTTTTTTCTGTAATGTTTATAGTTTTAACACCTTTTCCTCCTCTTTTAGTTATTCTGTACGATTCTAAAAGAGAACGTTTACCATATCCATTTTCAGATACAACGAGTACATTTTCAGTATTATTGTCTTCTTTTTCTTCAACACAAATTAAACCTACAACTTCATCATTTTCTGTATCAATTCTAATACCTCTAACTCCTGATGCTCCCCTACCCATGCTGCGTACATCTGTTTCTTTAAAACGGACAGCTTTTCCATTTTTAGCAGCAAGCATTATGTCATTATTACCATTTGTCATTTTTGCTGACATTAAAGTATCTCCTTCTCTAATAGTAATTGCTTTTATACCATTTTGACGTGGACGTGAAAATGCTTCTAAAGAAGTTTTTTTAATTTGTCCTTGTTTTGTTGCAAATATAATATTGTGTGTGTTAAGATATTCTTCATCTTTAAGAGTTGTAACTTTCATATAAGCAGTTACTTTATCATCAGGTTCAATTCTCATTAAATTTTGGATTGCTCTTCCTTTTGAAGTTTTGCTTCCTTCCGGTATATCATAAACTTTCATCCAAAAACATTTTCCTTTTTCTGTAAAGAAAAGCATCCAGTTATGCATTGTTGCAACGTACATATGTCTAAGGAAATCTTTATCTCGTGTTGTACTTCCTTTAGACCCCTTCCCTCCTCTATTTTGAGTTTTAAATTCTTTTAAATCAGTACGTTTGATATATCCTAAATTTGATATAGTTATTAAAACTTCGTCATCAGCATAAAAGTCTTCAGGATTAAATTCTGCTGAAGAATAAACAATTTCTGTTCTTCTTTCATCTCCAAATTTATCTCTTACTTCAATTAATTCGTCTTTAATAATTTCCATTTGAAGTTCTACACTTTCAAGTATTTCTTTAAGATGTTTTATTAAATTCATAACATCTTCATATTCCGCACGTAACTTATCTTGCTCAAGACCGGTCAATTGTCTTAATCTCATTTCAATTATTGCACGAGACTGAATATCTGATAATTTAAAACGAGCAATTAAATTTTCTCTTGCTTCATCAGGACTTTTTGCTGCTCTAATTATTTTAATTACTTCATCAATATTATCTGATGCAATTATAAGACCTTCTAAAATATGTGCTCTTTCTTCTGCTTTTTTAAGATCAAATTTTGTTCTTCTAACAACAACTTCATGTCTATGCTCTACAAAATTTGAAATAAGTCCCTTTAAATCAAGCAATTGAGGTCTTCCTTTTACTAATGCTATATTATTTACACTAAAAGATGTTTGAAGTGCAGTATATTTATAAAGTTTATTTAAAACAACATCGGCAATAGCATCTCTTTTTAAATCAAAAACAATACGCATTCCATTTCTATCAGACTCATCATTTGCGTATGAAATTCCATCAATCTTCTTTTGATTAACTAATTCACCAACTTTTTCTACAAGGTTTGCCTTATTTACTTGGTAAGGAATTTCTGTTATAATAATTTTTTGTTTTCCTGTAGATGTAGTTTCAATGTGTGATTTTGCACGCATTACAATTCTACCTCGCCCTGTTTTATAAGCATCTTTAACTCCTTGATAACCATATATTGTAGCTCCGGTAGGAAAATCAGGAGCTTTAATAATATCAATAAGTTCGTCAATTTCAATATCATTATTATCAATATATGCAACAATTGCATTAATGGTATCAGTTAAATTATGAGGCGGCATATTTGTTGCCATACCAACAGCAATACCCGAAGCTCCATTTACTAACAAGTTAGGTATTCTTGTTGGTAAAACAGTTGGTTCTTCAATAGTATCATCAAAGTTTAATGTAAAATCAACAGTATCTTTATCAATATCAGTAATTAAAGCTTCTGATATTTTTCTTAATCTAGCCTCAGTATAACGCATTGCAGCAGGACTATCTCCATCTACAGAACCAAAGTTACCTTGCCCGTCAACTAACATATAGCGTAATGACCATTCTTGTGCCATACGAACCATTGCAAAGTAAACAGAACTATCACCATGAGGATGATACTTTCCAAGCACTTCTCCTACTATTCTTGCAGATTTTTTATGTGCTTTATTTGAATATAAGCCTAATTCTTTCATTCCAAATAGTACTCTCCTATGAACAGGTTTTAGCCCATCTCTAACATCAGGTAAAGCACGTGAAACAATAACAGACATTGAATAATCAATGTATGCTGTTTTCATTTCATTTTCAATATTTACAGGAATTATCCTTGATTTTTCTTCCATCTTAATCTTTATTCATTTACTAAAATTCCAAAAAAATTATCTTCTTTTATGAAACCGCTAAAATAGATAATATTTTGTATTTAACATTATTATTTTTAAACTAAGTTTTTAACGATTGTATGTTAATAAATTACGAAATAGCTATAAGTCTTTTTATTTAAAGAATAAATTAATAAAAAAAACAATAATTCTTATTTATAATCATTAAAAATTACTTTTTTTTTACATAGATAATATTCAGTTACACAATATTTTAAATAATTTAATATGTTTTACAACTATAAAAAAAGTAAAACAAATCACATTAAAATTATACTTTTGCACTTTCTTAATTTTAAAAACTAAAAAAAATGGGAATTGAAGCAATTTTAGTCTTTCCAATAGCGGGAGTTGCACTTATTTTAATTGCAAATTTTCTATCAAATCTAATTTCATACAAGTCTGAAAATGAAAGAAAAAAGGAACCGTATGAAAGTGGAATGAAAACAATTGGTGATACTTGGATACAATTTAAAGTCGGTTATTACCTTTTTGCAATAATATTTTTAATTTTTGATGTAGAAGTGGTATTTTTAATGCCTTGGGCAGTTGTTTTCAAAGAAGTGGGAGCAGTTGCTTTTTTTGAAATAACTATCTTCTTAGTTATTTTAGGAATAGGTTTACTTTATGCATGGAAAAAAAGAGCATTAAGATGGGAATAAATAATAAAACAACAAAAGATGATATTACAAATTTCCCGGGAAAAATAATTCCCGGTGGAAATGGAGGAAATATAGTTGTAACAACTTTAGATAGTGTAATTAATTGGGGAAGAAAAAATTCTCTTTGGCCTTTATACTTTGGGACAAGTTGTTGTGCTATTGAAATGATGCAAACAGGTGCTGCAAGACACGATTGGTCGAGATTTGGTTTTGAAGTTGCAAGACCAACACCAAGACAAGCAGACCTTATTATTATAGCAGGAACAATAACTACAAAAATGGCTCCTGTTTTACGTCGTTTATACGACCAAATGGCTGAACCAAAATATGTTATTGCAATGGGAGCTTGTTCGGTTTCCGGTGGTCCTTTTTACTTTAATTCTTATTCAGTAGTAAGAGGTGCTGATCACATTATACCTGTTGATGTATATGTACCGGGATGCCCTCCAAGACCAGAAGCTTTACTTGACGGAATGTTAGCATTACAAAATAAAATTAAAAAAGAAAGTATGGCATATCGTACAAAACATAATCCTATTGATGGTTTTGACGAAGGACAAACTAAATAAATCCTAATTATGACAAATACTGATATTAAAAATAAAATAGAAACATTACAAAGTGATTTAACATTTTCACAAGAAGATGGTGATATGCTTTGTATTGAAGTTTCAAAAGATACATTAAAAGATTTTTTAACAAAATTAAAAAATGATGCTGATTTATCTTTTGACTATCTTTTTGCTTTAACAGGAATGGATTTTGGCGAAGATTTAGGTGTGATTTATCACTTAGAATCTACAAAACATAGAAATCTAATCCAGATTACAGCAAAAATTTCTGATAGGGAGAATCCTGAAATTGATTCAATTCACGAAGTATTTCCGGCAGCATATTATAATGAAATGGAAGCTCACGAGTTCTTTGGAATAAAATTTAAAGGACATCCTGATTTAAAACATCTATTCCTACCGGAAGATTGGGATAAAGGATTTCCTATGAGAAAAGATTATACAGATGTAAATATGTTGGTAAGATAAATAACTATGAAAGAAGAATTTTTAACAGATCAACTAAAAACACAGGAATATTTCCTAAACATGGGACCTCAGCACCCTGCTACACACGGTGTACTTAGATTATTGCTGAAACTTGATGGTGAAATACTCCGAAATGTGGATATGGATTTAGGTTTTATCCACCGTTCAATTGAAAAAATGTGTGAAAGAGACACATACAAGCAAATTGTTCATTTGACTGACAGATTAGATTATTTATCTTCTCACATAAATAATGAAGCTGTTGCTCTTTTAGTGGAAAAAGCTTTAAATATTGAAGTAAATGACCGCATTAAAATCATTAGAACAATTATGGATGAACTTACAAGAATTTCATCACATGTTCTTTGGTGGGGAGTTATGGGAATGGATATAGGAGCTTTAACTACTTTCATGTATGGTTTTAGAGAAAGAGAACTTATAAATGATATTTTCGAAGAAACTTGCGGAGCTCGTTTAACAATGAATTACAATTTAATTGGAGGTTTACGCTACGATATTCATGAAAATTTTGTTAAAAGAGTAAAAGACTTTGTTGCCCATTTTAAAAAGAAACTTCCTGAATACGACAAACTTCTTACAGGAAACATAATCTTCAGAAAACGTTTAGAAGGAATAGGCTATATCTCTAAAGAAGACGCAATTGCATATGGATTAAACGGTCCAACAGCAAGAGGTTCAGGTGTTTCATGCGATATTAGAAAAATTCATCCATACAGTGCTTATGATATGGTTGACTTTGAAGAAGCAATATATACCGAAGGAGATTCTTATGCAAGATATAAAGTAAGAATTAAAGAAATGTGGCAATCGCTTTCAATAATTGAACAATTAATTGATAAAATTCCGGAAGGAGAATATAAAGTTAAAACCAAAGCAGTAATTAAGTTACCTGCAGGAAGTTTTGTTCAAAGAGTTGAATCTGCAAGAGGTGATTTTGGAGTTTTTGCATATAGCGATGGGCAAAAATTCCCATATAGATTTAAATTCCGCTCACCTGGTTTTGCAAATCTTACAGCATTAAATAAAATGTCAAAAGGTTTAAAAATTGCAGATTTAGTTGCTATTCTTTCAACAATTGATGTTGTTGTTCCAGATATTGACAGATAAAATTATAAAATCATGATATTAAATATATTTACTGATATTCACGAATTACTTTTAGGACTTATGTCTGAAGAAGCTGCACATATTTTAGAACTTGTTCTAATTGCAGCAGGCTATTTAGGAATTTTTGCAATTCTTGGGCTACTTTTAGTTTGGCTAGAAAGAAGAGTTGCAGGTTTCTTCCAACTACGTTTAGGTCCGAACAGAGTTGGTCCTATGGGACTTTTTCAAACAATTGCAGATGCTTTAAAATTAGTATCAAAAGAACTTACAGGAACTGTAAAAGCAGATATGCAATTATATAAATTAGCACCATACTTTGTAATTACAACAGCATTAATGTCATTAGCATTAATTCCTTTTTCATATGAAATACATGCATTTGATATTAATATAGGTTTATTCTTTTTAACATCTGTTTCATCAATAGGTGTTATAGGTATTTTTCTTGCAGGTTGGGCAAGTAACAATAAATACTCTCTTATTGGAGGAATGCGTACAGGTATTCAAATGATAAGTTATGAACTTTCTGTAGGAATGTCAATTGTTACAATGGTTGTACTTGCAGGAACTCTTCAAATTTCCGAAATTGTTGAAATACAAAAAGATGGTTGGTTAATTTTTAAAGGTCATATTCCTGCACTTATTGCATTTATGGTATTTATGATTGCCGGAACAGCAGAATCAAACAGAACACCTTTTGATTTAGTTGAAGCAGAATCTGAACTTGGTGCAGGTTTCCATACTGAATATTCAGGTATGAACTTCGCATACTATTTCTTAGCAGAATTTGTAAACTTATTTATTATATCATCAGTTGCAGTTGTTCTATTCTTTGGAGGATGGCTATCACCTTTCGGAATAACAGACTCAATTCCTTTTGCAGGACTTTTCTGGTTTGGAATTAAAGTAGTTGGTGTAATATTTATTTTTATGTGGTTCAGATGGACATTTCCAAGATTTAGAATTGACCAACTTTTAACTTTGGAATGGAAATATTTATTACCTATAAATATAGTAAACATAGTATTAATGGCATTGATGGTTTGGTTAGGTTTAACCTTTTAATTGAAGAAATTTATGAGCTATTTTTCAGAAATAATAAATGGAACAAAAACGCTTCTTACAGGAATGCGTATAACGGGTAAATATTTTTTCGTAAATCTTTTTACAAGAAGAGATGTAATTACGCAACAATATCCCGATAATATTGATACACTTGAAATGTTCGACAGGTTTAAAGGTGAAATAACTTTATTTCATAATGAAAACAACGAACATAAATGCGATGCATGTACACTTTGTGAAAAAGCATGTCCAAATGGTTCTCTTGAAGTTCTTGGAGACAAAGCAAAAGATCCTGAAACTGGTAAAAATAAACGTTTCTTAGTAAAACATATTTACCACCTTGAAATGTGTACAATGTGCGGACTTTGTATTGAAGCATGCCCACAGGACGCTTTGGAATGGGGACAAGATTTCCACCATGTTGAATATGACAGATCTAAATTAACAAAAGTATTAAACAAACCCGGATCTAAAATTATACCCGGATTAAAAGGATAATTAAATGGAAAGAATAATCTTTTACATAATATCGATACTTATGATTGTTTTTGCTGTAATGTCAGTTAGCAATCGTAATATTATGAGATCAATAATTTATTTATTATTTGTTCTTATAGGAATTGCAGGATTATATTTTATGGTTCAGTTTTATTTCCTTGGTGCTGTACAACTCACTGTATACGCAGGAGGAATAATTGTTCTATACGTAAACTCAATTATGCTTGTTGAAAAAATTAATAATCCTTTAGATGTTACAAAATTTTGGAAAAGACTTTTAGCAGGTGCAATTGCAACTACAGGTGCAGGTTTAACACTTGTTGCAATTTGGTCGCATAATTTTAAAGAAGCTACAGTTTCAAAAGAAATTGGAATTAATGAAATTGGAAAAGCATTTCTAAGCTATGGAGATAAAGGATATATCTTACCATTTGAGGTAATTAGTATTCTTCTTTTAGCTGCAATGGTTGGAGCAATTGTTATTGCTAAAACAAATAAAGTAAAAGAAAGCAATTAAATAAAATTATATAAAATTATGATTTCAGGAGTTAGTATATATGAAATTTTAACCGTCAGTACAATAATATTTTTTATTGGAATTTACGGTTTCGTTACTCGGAAAAATCTTATTGCAATGCTTATGTCTGTTGAGCTTATTCTAAATTCAGCAGCACTTAACTTTGTTATAATAAATAAGTATTTATTTCCGGAAGCTGTAGAAGGAGCAATATTCTCAATATTTATTATTGCAGTTGCTGCAGCTGAAACAGCTTTAGCATTAGCTATTATTATTAATCTTTACAGATTAGTAATGAGCTTAAAGACAGATGAACTTGAAACTATGAAATTTTAAAAAATATGGATTTAACTTACACAGTTTTAATACCGCTGATACCTTTGTTTATGTTCCTATTTTTAGGATTTAATTACAAAAGGTTAAAAGAACCTATTTCTGGATACATCGGAACTGCAGGTTTATTAGTTACAGCATTACTTTCTTTTTATACATCTTATCAATATTTTTTCAATTATGGAAAAGTTGATGGTGTTTACCAAAAGATTTATGCTTACAATACAGTTTGGATACATTTTACTGAAACATTACATATTGATATGGGTGTACTTTTAGATCCCCTCTCTGCAGTAATGTTAATTGTTGTGCCTTTAATTTCGTTAATGGTACACATTTACAGTATTGGTTATATGCATAAAGAACCTGGTTTTACAAGGTTTTTTGCATTTCTTTCATTATTTACATTTTCAATGTTAGGATTGGTACTTTCAACAAACCTTTTTCAAATTTATATTTTTTGGGAAATGGTTGGAGTATCATCATATCTATTAATTGGATATTATTTTGAAAAACCTTCTGCAATTTTAGCTGCAAAAAAAGCTTTTATTGTAACACGTTTTGCAGATTTTGGTTTCCTTGTTGGAATTTTAATAATGAGCTATTATGCTGAAACTTTTGATTTTAAAGTTCTAACTAATGTTGAGTTCATTCAAACATTAATAGCTAATAAAGAATTAACATTTGTTGGTTTATCAGTAATAACATGGGGATTAATATTAATATTTATTGGAGGTGCCGGTAAATCAGCAATGTTCCCACTTCATATTTGGTTACCCGATGCAATGGAAGGACCAACACCGGTATCTGCATTAATACATGCTGCTACAATGGTTGTTGCAGGTGTATTCTTAGTTGCAAGATTATTTCCTATGTATTATTTTATGGATGATGGTTTTGCATTAGAAATTGTTGCATGGGTTGGAGCATTTACAACAATTTTTGCCGCCATAATTGCAATTACACAATATGATATAAAACGTGTTCTTGCTTTTTCAACTATGTCGCAAATTGGATATATGATGCTTGCTTTAGGGGTTTCTGGTTATGAAGGACATGAAGGTCTTGGATTTATGGCAAGTTTCTTCCACCTGTTTACACACGCAATGTTTAAAGCATTACTTTTCTTAGGTGCAGGTTCTATTATTCATGCAGTACACAGTAATTATATGCAAGATATGGGAGGTTTAAGAATATATATGCCTATTACAAATATAACATTCTTATTAGCAGCATTAGCAATATCAGGAATACCTCCATTTGCAGGTTTCTTTAGTAAAGATGAAATTTTAGCAGCTGCATTTGAACACAATATGCCTGTATTTGTTATAGGTTATATTGTAGCAGGAATGACTGCATTTTATATGTTCAGACTATATTTTAGAATTTTTTGGTGGAGCAATCCTGAATATAAACATGCACCACATGAAGCTCCAAAATTCATGACAATTCCATTAATTATTCTAGCTATAATGACTGTAGGAGCAGGTTTTATTCCATTTAGTGAATTAGTATCTGCCGATAACACTCCATTTCACTCTCATATTGAATGGGGGTTAGCAGGAGCATCAATTGCTGCAGGTGTTATTGGAATTTTATTAGCTTATGTTTTCTATAAAAAAGAAAATGATTTATCGCAACGTTTTACTGTTGCATTTGGAAGAGTTCATAAATGGGCTTATAACAAATTTTATATTGATGAGATTTATTTCTTCATAACTAAAACAATAATTTTTAAATACATTTCAGGTTCTTTTGCTTGGTTTGATAAAAATGTTGTTGATGGCTCTATGAATGGAATAGGAAATAGTACCGTTTGGATTAGTACAAAAATTAAAGGATTACAATCAGGTAAAATTCAAGACTATGCAATGTTTTTCATTTCAGGAGTTTTTATGCTAATTATGATTGTTTGGTTATTACTTAATTAAAAAATAGAAAGAAATTATGATAGATATTTTAACATTATTTGTAGTAGTTCCGGTTCTTTCGGTTTTTGCTTTAATGTTTGTAAAAGGCAAAAATAATTATAGAGTTGTTGCTCTTATCGGATCTGCAATTCAAGCATTGATGGCTTTTAATTTAGTATATCAATATTTAGCAGAAAGAGCTTCCGGGAATGAAGCTATTATGGTTTTTACTAAAGATGTAATGTGGTTTGCACCAATGAATATTCATTATTCTATTGGAGTTGATGGTATTTCTGTTTTAATGATTTTACTTACATCAATAATTGTACTTACAGGTGTATTTATTTCATGGAAAGTAAGTGATTTACCAAAAGAATTTTTCATTTCATTAATAGTTTTAGCATCAGGAGTTTATGGCTTCTTTATTTCAGTTGATTTATTCACAATGTTTGTGTTTTATGAAATAGCCGTAATACCGATGTACTTATTAATTGGAATTTGGGGAACAGGCCCAAGAGAATATGCTGCAATGAAACTTACACTTATGTTAATGGGTGCTTCTGCCCTACTCCTTGTAGGTTTAATTGGTGTTTATTTTAACTCAAATGCTGATGGAGGAGCTTTAACATTTAATATTTTTGAAATTGCAAAAGTTAATATTCCTGAATCTGCTCAAAAGATATTTTTTCCATTTTTATTTATTGGATTTGCAGTAATTGGAGCATTTTTTCCATTTCATACTTGGTCGCCTGATGGTCATGCATCTGCACCAACTGCAGTATCAATGCTACATGCAGGAGTTCTTATGAAATTAGGAGGTTATGGTATATTTAGAGTTGCAATGTTTGTAATGCCTCTTGGAGCACATTATTGGGCAAACTTCTTTATGGTGTTTGCTGTAATTGGCGTCTTCTATGGTGCATTAGCAGCAATAAAACAAACTGATTTGAAATATATTAATGCATATTCATCAGTAAGTCACTTGAGTTTAGTACTACTTGCTCTTTTAATGATGAATGAAATTTCATGGAAAGGTGCAATGTTGCAATCATTATCTCATGGATTTATTACTGCATTATTCTTTGCAATGATTGGAATTATATACGGTAGAACTCACACAAGAATTGTAACAAAAATGAGTGGACTTTTAAATGTTGTGCCAATCGCAGGAACACTTTATATTATTGCAGGTATGGCTAACCTTGGGTTACCGGGTTTCTCTGGCTTTGTTGCTGAAATGAATATTTTTGTAGGAGCATTCCAACATACTGATACATTCCACAGAGTTATAACAATTATTGCAGTTTCTTCAATTGTTGTTACAGCAGTTTATATACTTCGTGTTGTAGGTATGATTTTAATGGGACCAACAACACCTGAATTTGCAAATTTACCAAAAATTGCATGGTATGAAAAAACAGGAACATTTATTCTTGTATTATTCATTACATTAATAGGTATTTTCCCATTTTGGTGGGGAGGAATTATTACGGACAGTGTTGCTCCGTTTATAGAAAAAATAATTAGTTTAAATTAACAAAAAAATAAATCTTTTTAAGATATGAATTTAAATACAATGTTGTTAATGAGGCATGAATTAGTATTAACGGTTGTAATACTAATCTTACTTATTGCTGATATTTTTATTAGTGATAAGAATAAAAAAACTGTAAGTTATGTTGCAATTGGTTTATTTGCTGTACATACATTATTAGGTTTTATACCTATTAAAGAA
>JAADEE010000123.1 GCA_013153575.1 Chlorobiota bacterium | reverse complement strand
TGTATAAGTTTTAAAAGCAACAACCCTTCAATTCCTCCTAAAGGGCTGTTAGATATTAAAATAAATGGTCCTTTTTTGGGTATTCTATTTATATCAATATCATCTACTTCACATTTAACACCTAACATTTCTAAAACAGAATTTACAAAATCAATCCCATTTTTATCTACATTTTTTGAATAAGCCTTATTAAGTTTTTTTAATCTTTTTAACTGAATAATAATTTTTGCAACAATATCATTTTTTGCCAAACTTGTATTTTTATAGTTATATTCTTCTTGTTCTAAGAACTTATTCATTTTTATTTTTTTTACTGTTTATGAGTTATACGTTTACAAATTTAACATAAAACAATAAAATATATTCTATTATAAATAAAAAAACTGATTTTGATTAAATCAAAACCAGTTTTAAATCTTAATAAATATTGTATTAGCAACCTCCCTCTTCTTCTGCTGTTGATTTCTTTTTAATTATAATTGGAGTTGCATTATCTTCTTCAGGCTCTTCACTAACAGTTGCACCTTCTTTTTTTATACTTGGCAATTCTCCTTCAACTAAAGGATAATTTTTAATTTGTGAACTATTAAATGCATGTCCTATTTTTAAACTTGTAAGTTTTGAATGCATAAATGAATTTGCTCCGTAAGTTAATGTATATGCATCATAGCCCAAAATTTGCAAATATGCTGCAGTATAACTTGCATTTTGTCCTGTATAACAATAAACAACTATTTTTTTATCTGTTGGTAGTGTTAAAAGTTCTTTATCTGCTGTTAAACTTAATTTCGGATCGTATTGAATAGCTCCCGGCAAATGTCCTTTTTGATAATTATAATCAGGCCAATAATTAATGATGTAATAATCAGATGGATTTTCCATTAATTTATCAACACTAATTTTAAAATCTAATTTATTTAAAATGGTTTTTGCTCTTTCTTCAAGAATATCATAACCTAAAACTTTTCCTGTTTTAATTTCAGGAAGTTTTGTTTTTGCTCCCTTTGGGTTATCTGTTTTTTCAAGTTTTGAACTATATTTATCAGATATTGCTTTTAACCACTTTGTTGATGCTGTGTTTTTATCCCAAGAACTCATTCCCCACTTCATAGCATAAGCATTTTTATAGCCTAAAAGTTGTAAAGTCATTGCTGCAAAACTTGCTTTATGTCCAGAATAGCAAACTAAAACAATTTTATCATAAACTTCTGCTGCAACTTTAGTTTTCATGTATGAAACAAGGTCTTTAATTGAAACATTAACGGCACCATCAATATGTCCAGCTACATAATCACTATGTTTTCTTAAATCTATAACAAGAAAATTTTTAAGGTTTGCTTTAACTTTTTCTGCAGAAATTAATGTTGGAATTCGTTTTGCATTAATTATATTTCCAGATTGCTCTAAAAATTTAACTAAAGCTTCGCTTTCATTTATTTCTTTTGCAGGTTCTTTTATAAGCTTTTTATTTTTAGGATTGTCTGTTGAACACCCAATATTTACAAATAATAATGCAAAAAATATTATTGGTAAAAAATATGCTTTTTTGTTCATTTTGTTTTTTTTTAGAAATTAAACCTAATTAACATCCTCCCTCTTCTTCAGCAGAAGCTTTCTTTTTAATAATTGGAGCTGGGGTGTCTGAAACATCGTTACTTGCTGATGATGCAGATGCACCTCCGGCTGTATTATTTATTATTTCTTTATAATCGTACTTTGCTTTCTCTCCTAAGAAACTTCCTAACATAGGAGAATATTCATCAATAATATGATTCTTAACATAATCATATCCTCCACCTAAAATATAATTGTTTTTATAACCTAATTGTGTAAGAATCATCCATGGAGCACAAGCTCCTCCTTGGTCAGAATAATATAAAACATTTATTTTCTCGTCTTGATTAACAATATCTCTATACTTAAAATCTAAAATTTTTGAAATAGGAATATTTATAGCTCCTTCTAAATGCGATATTTGGTAATCTTTTGCTGAACGTAAATCTATAAATCTATATAAAGAATCGTTATTATGATAAATGTCAAAAAATTTATCATAACGAATTATATAATCATGTTTCATTGTTTTTTCTAACATTTCCTCTGTACTAAGACGATAAATATGCCTTGGTATTTCCATTGTTACTAAACCTAAAATAACAATTAAAATAAAAACAATCCCAAGTATAGGTAATTTATTTGATATTTTTTTATGTCCTATAATTTCCATTTTTTCTTATTTAAAAAATAAATAATTGTTTAGCATCCACCTTCTTCTTCCTTCGATGCACTTTTTTTAATAACAGGAGTCGGAGCCGGAACATCTTCTTCTGCAGATACCGTAACACTAGCTCCACCAAAATACATACTTGCTGCACGTCTAAAATCGTACCTGTCAAGTTCTTTTTGACTTGCAGTTGCTGAAGGTTTTGTCGGTTTAATAATAGTTTCAATCCATTTATTAAGTCCGCCTTCCATAACATAATTGTTTTTGTACTTCAACCTTCTTAATAACAACCATACTTGATTAGAATATATAGTTCCATTAGAATAGAAAACGTTTGCTTTTAAATCTTGATTTAGAATTCCTTCATAGGTATAATTCCCATCCTCATCCTTATTTAATATACTATCAATAGGTATGTTTATTGCTCCTTTAAGATGAAAGTTTTTATAATCTTCGGGAGTTCTTACATCTATTAATTGCATATATGCATCATTTGCAATAATTTTTTCTGCAACATCGTCTGTTGTAAAATAACGAGTGTTGTCATTTACTTCTTGTAAAAGCCTTTCTGCTTTTAGTTCTTTTAATGTATGCCTTTCCGGTAATAAAACTAATAAAAGAGCTAAACCGATAAATACTGATGCCATAAAAATATAGCGTTTTTTAATTATCCTTATATCGCTCATAACTTTTAATATTTTTTTGTTTTTTTAGAAACTCTTTGTTGTATATATGCAGTTCCAACAAAAGATAAAATTGCAACAATTACAAATAATAATAAAAATACATATTTATTCATTCCTAACACATCATATATCATTGATGCTCCCATGCTACTTGCTTTATAAAATGGTTTATAAAGAGGGTAGAATAAATCGAAAATAATAACACCTATAATGAATCCTCCTAAAAACAACATTGCATCAATTTTACCAATTGCTGATGCACAAGCACTTGTTCCCGGACAAAATCCTCCAATAATAAATCCTAATCCCATAAGCCCACCGCCTAATATTGCAGAACCAACATAGAATTTATTTATCCAAATGGCAGAAAGGTCAATCCACCCAAAATATTCAAAAAACAATAAACCTATTGCTGCTGTAATTGCTGCTGTAAAAAACACTTGCAAAACAACAAAATCATATCCATAAAATACTCCGGCAAGTTTTCTTGATGATGAAAATCCTGCACTTTCAAGAATAAAACCGAAAGCAATTCCTATAACAAGGGCAATGACAAAACTCCATTCATCATTTGCATTAAATAGTGGTCCCATATTTTTATTTTCTTAAATTTATTAAATCCATAATTTTCTAAAAAACCAAGCAAACACATAGCCTGCTCCAAAAATCATTGCAACAACAACAAAACCTGATGTTGCAAGAACTGCCATTCCGTCAAGTCCAGCTCCACTTGTACATCCTCTACCAAAAGCAGATCCTAATCCAAACAATGCTCCTCCAATTAATGCAGCTATTGCTCTCTTTTTTGAGGTTATTTTGGGTGAATGTTCTAACTTTAATTTTAATCTTCTATTTATTGCCCCGGAAATAAAACCTCCAATAAATACTCCAACAATCATGTAAACTAATCTGTTTTTAAGGGGGTCTTTACCATCTGTAACGTAATGATGAAATGCTGAATTTTCACTTTCAAGATGTGATGGAACAATTGTTTGCTCAACTTTTGCAACAACTCTTTTAAAAGCACCACTTGCTCCTAAACCTTCTCTTGTAAAGTAAAAAGATAAAAGAATAACTATTCCTAAAAGAACTCCGGCTAAATATGGGTTCATGTATTTTTTAGGTGGTTTTTGAATTTTAATATCTTCCATTTTATAATATTTTTTCAATTTTAATATAAATATCTAATAACTTGTCCGGCATCTACCATTATAAATCTAAACATCATTCCTCCCCAAAGTATTAATAGTCCCGGTATTATAACAGGAATTTTAACGTTTAACAATTCCATAGTTTCTAATGCTAATGGAACTACAAGTCCTAAAATTATTACATTTACCCAAAAAGTTACGGTAAATTCACCTCCCATAAAATAATGTGCAGCTTCTGCTTTTACTTCTGAACCTGCTAAATAGCCCATAAACATATGAGTTATGAAAAATAGTTCAATAATAATTAACAAAACATCTATTTTGCTAAATGCAATTTTTTCTAGGTGTGTTTTTGAAAGTATCATTAACATTGCAGCTCCTGTTGAGAATCCTGATGTTAAAAATAGTGGTCCTAATAAAGCTGTATTCCACAAAGGTCTTGCATTAAATGCGGATAAAAGAATTCCTGTATAAACCCCTAAGATAATTGATAAAATCATCATTAACCAAGCCAATGCTTTTCTATTCTTAATTAAAAAACTTTCAAAATCTCTTAGAAATTTATATTTCCAATCCCAATTTAATTTTCCTTCAGATTGTTTTTCTTCAATGAAGTTACTAATTACTTTTCTTAAAAAGTTTTGTTTTAAATTAAAATCCGGAAATATTTTTTTAAGATAGGTAAAAATCCAAACAGCATTTACAATTGAAACAATCATTAATGTCCAAGCCCCCCATGACATTGGCGACTCTATTCTTATTGTTGTGAATAATTGCCATGCATATAATGGGTGATGTAAATCATAAATTAATGCCATTAATCCCATAACTATAGCAGCTAATGCAACAAATGGTCCTATCATAACAGCTGTTGGAAAGTCTTTTTCTTTTCCGAATAAAACTTTGTATGCCGCAAAAAATAAAAGTCCGGCAGCAAGTCCTCCAACGAATAAATAAAATGGTATTGGCCAATGCCATCCATGAAGCACAGGATCAATTCCCGGGTTCATTCTTCCGCTTGTAATAAGTTCTTCTCTCATTTCTGAATGAATTTTATGAGGTTTAAAATTATACTAAATAAAAAATTTGTGGTTTTGTTCCTGCTTCAGGAGCTAAAACTTTAACTTTGTTTTTTGCTACCACTTTTGAAATTTCACTATTTGGGTCATCTAAATCGCCAAAATACATACAGTGTGTTGGGCATACTGAAACGCATGCAGGATCTTGACCATTTTTAACTCTATGATCACAGAAAGTGCATTTGTCAACATATCCTTCCGGATGGAAGTATCTTGCATCGTAAGGACATGATTCAATACATGCTCCACACCCAATACATTCTTCGTGTGTTACTTTTACAATTCCTCCTTCAATAATATGGCTAGAACCTGTTGGGCAAGTTCTTACACAAGGAGTATCATCGCAATGATTACACCTTTCAGAACGAATTTCCAATGCTAAATTAGGATACATTCCTTCAACAGTTTCAGAAATCCAATCTCTGGTATATCCGTGAGGAATACTATTTTCTGTTTGACATGCAACAACACAGTCGCTACATCCGACACATTTTCTTGTGTCTATTGCCATTCCATATCTCATAATTATTTATTTATGTTTTTCTCTTAAGAGATAATTATTTTTAAACTGTTTTTTCTTTTTTTTCAGGTTCTTCCGTTAAAAATGTTACAAAATTACTTCTCATTCCTGTACTTCCTGTTTCTTTATCAATTTTAACATCTGTAACCATTTCTGTATCACTTATTCCGGCACCATAACCTTTTGTTAATTTTTTATTTAATCGTCCAAAACCATGTACCATATATACAGAATCTTGCCTAATTCTTTCTGTTACTCTAACTGCAATAGAAAAAGTAGAAACTGCTCCTTGATGATTTTGTAACCAAACCCTTTGTCCTGTTTTTAATCCCCAATCTTTTGCAGTTTTTGGATTAACCCAAAGTGCATTTTCTTTCATTAGTTCCATTAAATATGGGTTGTTTGTTGTTCTGCTGAAAGTGTGCATTGGAGCTCTTCCATATATCAACCTATAAAATCCTTTTGGAGGTTCAGGATGTTTAGTATAAACCGGCATTGGGGCAAAACCTGCAGCTAACATTCCATTTGAATAAAATTCAATTTTCCCTGTTGGTGTTTCAAATTCATGCTCCATATGCTCATGGAAATACAAATCATTATATTTTCTATCTAATTTCATTACTCCAATTTCTTTCATCTCATCAAGAGAAGAACCAATTTTTTTCAGTTGCCAATCTAAAACTTCAGAGTAATCGTTATAATTAAAATATTCACTTAAACCAAGTTTACCTGCAATATCTTTACACATTTTCCAGCCCGGTCTTGTTTCTGCATATGGTTTTGCAGCAGGCATTCTTAATGCAATTGTTGGTTCTCTATGTTGGGCTAATCTTAAATCATCATATCTTTCTAAATATGTTGCTTCCGGTAAAACAATATCTGCATATCCTGCCATTTCAGATGGCATTGTATCAACAACAACAATAAATTCTTGATTATGTATAGCTTCAATTGTTCTTTTTGAATTTGGAATTGTTACCGGAAGATTTGTTCCTACAACAAACCATGCTTTAATTTTATGTCCTTCTTTTTTATCCGGATGTGAACCATCAATAAGAAGATTTGTAACACCCATTTTTGCAAGAGGATATTTATCGGGTGCAATATCTCTCCATGACCATTTTGGTTTCGGAAATGCAGGCATTGGATATTTTGGAAGTTTTGCTTTTTCGGGATTAAAAAATCCTCCACGTCTTCCCCAAGAACCAAGAAGTGCATTTAGTATTGCAATTGCTCTTGATCTTTGTGTATCATCTCCATACCAAGTTGCATGTCTTCCCGGATGTATAATAACTGCAGGTGATGCTGCAGCCATTTCTCTCGCTGTTTTGCGAATTATATCCGGTTTAATTGTTGTTATTCCGTAAGCCCATTCAGGTGTAAAGTTTTTAACATGGTTTTTAAGTTGTTCAAAACCACTTGTGTTTTTTTCAACATAATCAATGTCGTAACGTTTTTCTTTAATTATAACATGCATCCATGCTAAAAGAAGAGCAATATCTGTTGATGGTTTTATTGGTAACCAAAATTTAGATTTACTTGCGGCTGTTGAAAATCTTGGATCAACTGTAATTATTGATGCCCCATTTTCAATAGCTTCTGACATTTCTTGAACTTGTCCGTTGTGCATATTCTCTCCAAGGTGAGAACCGATTAAAACTAAACACCTTGTATTTCTAATGTCTAATGGCTCAGGAGAATGTAGTGGATGACCAAATGTCATTCTAAAACCTTCTTCTCTTGGTGCTTTGCATTGTGAATATGCAGGACCTGCCATATTTTTACTTCCATATGCCTTAAAAAGTGTTGCAAAATGTTTTCCGCTTGTTCCGTGTTTGAATAAAGCAAAACTTTCCGGACCATACTTTGTTTTTATTTCTTTCATTTTTTTTGCAACGATATCAATTGCTTCATCCCACTCTATTTCAACAAAAGTTTGATTTCCATCTTCACCGGTAACTCTTTTTAGAGGTTTTCTTAATCTATCCTTATCATAATACATTCCTATTCCTCCTGTTCCTCTTGGGCAAAAACGTCCATTACTATTTGGATCATCATCATTACCTATAATTTTCCAAATTTTTTCATTTCCGTCCTTATCTTTATTTGTGTAAACCCAACCTGCACAGTTCCAAAAACAAACCTCACAATAATTTGGATACCTTTTAGCTGTAGAGTCATCGGGAGTATTATCATCTTCTTTTAAAAAGCTTGGTACCCACCCTAGAATAGGAGAAGTACTTAAAGCTAATCCTCCAATACCTAATGAAGAAATCTTTATAAAATCTCGTCTTGTTGTTTTCATTTTGTAATCACTTTAAAATATGACATATATCACACTAAATTTTTATCAAAATTATATAATTTTTTTTGGAAAAACCTGCTAATAAACACAAAATAAAATGTTTAATAATATGAGCAAAACAAAACATGTTTTACAACATGTTTTGTTATAGGGGATTGGCGCTTGTTTAGAATCTTTCTAAAAAACACACTTAAATAGAAAAGAATAAAAAAACATGTAAATTTTAACAGTTTTTTGACTAAAAACAAATCTAATATTGACACCGAACAACAAAACGTTGCAACAAATAAAAAAGCTGTCTTATATCAAAAAAACAATTGTTTAAAAAACAACAAGTCTAAAACAAAAACAAATTTCTTAACTCTTACCCGTAAAGTATTAATCAATATAATAAAACGTCACAGTTTTTTGTAATAAAACATAAAAAGATATGCCAAAAACAACCAAATAAAATGTTGATTTAAGCACATTATAAAATGACAAGCACAACACAATTTTCACATAAAACTAAATATCAAACACATACATAATAATAAAAACAAAAACAAGAAAGTTAATGTGTTGAAAAACAGACAGTTTAAACCTTGTTAAATTTTGTATATCTATACTTTTGTTTAAAAAATATCAATAAAATTATTACAAAATGGCATATTTCAAATCAAAAAGTGATTTTATAAAATTATTAGCAACATTTACATTTATAATGTTGCCTTGGTTATTTGCTCTTATATATAATGTGTATTATAGCAAAAATGATTTTGCTCCTAAAATTCACATTCAAAATTATAGTACAGATACGCTTACGGGGGCAGACCATACAAAGTTCGCAGAATTACAAAAAGACTTTAAAACTCCGCAAGAAGTTACAGAAGCATGTCTTTCTTGTCATAATAAAAGAGGAGAAGAGTTTATGCATACTGAACATTTTCAATGGTTAAAAAATGATTCAATTCCAGGGAAAGGAAAACTTAAGATGGGTAAAAAAAACATTCTTAATAATTTTTGTATAGGAATTAACTCAAATGAACAACTATGTTCAATGTGTCATGCAGGATATGGGTACGGAGATAAAAACTTTGATTTTACAAATCAAAATAATGAAGACTGCTTAGTTTGTCATGATAATACAGGAACATATAAAAAATCTAATCCTTGTAAAGGTCCTAATTTACCCGGAGCCGGAAATCCTTCTCCATCTATAAATTTATCTTTAATTGCACAACATGTTGGGTTTCCTAAGAAAAAGAATTGTGTTTCTTGCCATGCTGTGGGAGGTGGAGGAAATAATGTAAAACACGGAGACTTAGAAATGGCTCTTACAAAATGCACTCGCGATGTTGATGTTCATATGGCATCAAAAGGTCCAAATGACAACAATATGAGTTGCCAAAAATGCCACAAAACAATAAATCATAATATAAAAGGTTCTCTTGCTATGATTTCCGGCTCTCCACAAAATGGGGTTTCTTGCGTTGATTGTCATACAGAAAAACCACATACAGACAATCTTTTAAATGACCACTTTAAACAAGTTGCTTGTCAAACATGCCATATTCCAACATATGCAAAAGTTAATCCTACAAAAATATATTGGGATTGGTCTTCATCTGGAATATTAAAAGACGGAAAACCTCTACATTATGAAAAAGAAATAACAGGCAATGATACAATTTGTAAATATGGAGATTATATTTTAGCAAAAGATTTACCAAATTTAAAAACACGGAAAGATTCATCAAATATAAAATTAGAATATGATGCAAAACATGGTACCGCCATTTTTGCTAATAACCTACAACCTGAGTATATTTGGTCAAATGGTTATTTCGATCACCAACTCATTTCTGATAAAATTAAAGATACAACAAAAGCTTTAAAATTAAACAAACCTTTTGGCTCATATTATGATAATATACATCCATCTGACAAAAATCATCCTTCAAAAATAATTCCTGTTAAAATTATGAGAGGTAAACAAATTTATGATAAAGAAAACATGAGTTTAATACAACCTAAATTAGCAGGAAAAGTTAAAGGTTTAGGAGCATACTGGGTAGATTTTGATTGGAATGCTTCTGCTAAAGCAGGAATGGATTACTTGAATTTACCTTATAGTGGCAAATATTCATTTATTGAAACAGAAAGTTTTTGGCCTATTAATCACATGGTTGCACCAAAAGAAAAAAGTCTTTCTTGTACAGATTGTCACTCTCATAATAGTAGATTAAGTGAACTAACTGATTTTTACCTTCCGGGTAGAGATTACTCAAAAGTTGTTGATAATAGCGGTGTTATTATAATCATACTTACATTTATTTCTGTTTTAATTCATATGACCATTAGAATTATAAAAAGAAAAAAATAATATACTCAATTATTATAGTTTTTAAATTAAAAAATATTATCTCGTGAAGAAACAAACATATATTTACAGAAGTTTTGAAAGATTTTGGCATTGGTCGCAAGTTTTGCTAATATTATTTCTAATGCTAACAGGGTTTGAAGTTCATAGCTCTTTCTCATTAATGGGTTTTGAAAATGCTGTTAAATGGCACAATACAGCAGCTTGGGCATTCTTTGTTCTTATCATTTTTGCACTTTTTTGGCACTTTGTTACAGGAGAATGGAGGCAATATATTCCAACATCTAAGTTTGTTAAAGAACAATTTAGGTATTATATTTCCGGAATATTTAAAGGTGCACCACACCCAACAAAAAAGACAAGATACAATAAACTAAATCCTTTACAACGGTTAATTTATCTAGGATTAAACTTATTAGTTATTCCTGTACAGGCATTAACAGGTTTCATATATATGTATTATTTTTACCCAAGCAATCCTCTACACGAAACAGGAATGGAAACATTTGCAATAATACACACAATTGGTGCATTCTTGCTAATTACATTTGTTATTGCACACGTATATTTAACAACAACAGGCGATGGTATTTTCACAAGTTTAAAAGCAATGCTTACAGGTTGGGAAGTTGTTGATGTTGACGAAAAAGAAGACCACTTAAAACATATGCAAGATGCTGTTGATAAAAGTGTTGCAGGATATTACTGCTTAGATAAAAATGGTATCTTTACAGATGTAAATAGTGCATGGCTAAAAATGTTTGGATATAATAACAAAGAAGAGGTTATTGGTAAACATTATTCTATTGCTCGTGAAGAAAAAGATTTGAAAAAATTAGATGACCTTGTTTCAAAAGTCCTTTCAGGAGAAAAAATTATTGGGGTTCCTGTTATAAGAAAGAAAAAAGATGGTTCTTTAGGAAGACATATCTTATCATCAAATCCTATTTTTGAAAACGGAGAAATTGTTGGTTTAGAAGGATTTGTACTAGACATTTCTGACACAGAAGACAATTCATTACATATGTACGATGCTGTAAGACATAGTGAAGCCGGTTATTATTGGCTAGATATAAACGGTTATTTTAAAGATGTAAATAATGCTTGGCTTTCTTTATATAAATATGATAGTAAAGATGAAATTATAGGGAAGCATTATTCTTGCAGTAGAGATGAAAAAGGGATTAAAGATTTAGACGATGTTTTTAATCGTGTTACTAAAAATGGAGAAACCATTTCAAGTAGAATTGCTATTAGAAAATGTAAAGATGGCACAATTGGTAAACACCTATTATCTGCAAATCCTATTTATAAAAAAGATAAAATTATTGGCATGGAAGGTTTCATTTTAAACCTTCCGGAAGAATAAAAACAACAAAAAAAGTCGATTTAAAATCGACTTTTTTTATACCTGTACCCCCAACAAGAATCGAACTTGTATCTACAGTTTAGGAAACTGCTATTCTATCCGTTGAACTATGAGGGCAAAATATTTCGCAAAAATACAAAAAGAAAATAGTCAAACAAATAGTCTTTTATATTTTCTCAACTTTAATAATATTTACAGGACAAACACTTGCAGCCTCAACATTATTTTCAAAATCATCATCAGAAGTAATTGCAATATAAATTCCCTTTTTTTCTTTTGCCTCTAAAAGCGTACTTTTCCCATCATTTTCATCCATTACCCAATTAGATGGTGCTACTTCAACACAGTAATTACAACCAATACATTTTACTCTCTGGTGACTAATTCTTATCATTATTATATTTTAAGCTACAATTTTACTACTTTTGATAAATATTTCAAAAATAAAATTACATTTTCAAAGTTATTACTTTATTTAAAATAATGAATAAATCAAGAATTTATATTATACTTACTATTCTACTTTTACTTGTAAGCTGTGCACAAGTTGGCTCTTTAACCGGTGGTGAAAAAGACATAACACCTCCTGTTTTATTAAGTAGCACTCCGGAAAATTTCGACACCAATTTTAAAAACAACAAATTAATATTCAAATTTGATGAATATTTTGTTTTGAATAATCTTAATTCTGTTTTTATTTGTTCACCTCCCCTTAAAGAAAAACCGGAGTTTAAAATTAAAGGCAAAAAGTTTATTGTTAAGTTTAATGAAGATTTAAAAGACTCAACAACATACATGCTTTGGTTTGCAGA
>JAADEE010000128.1 GCA_013153575.1 Chlorobiota bacterium | reverse complement strand
CAAAAATTGAGATCCCTATTCCAATCCATTGTAACATTGTTGGTCTATCATTAAATAAAAAAATTGCATATATAATAAGAAGTACAGAATTTAGTTTTGTAATAGGAAATGCAAATGAACTTGGAATGTATTTTAAAGCTTGAATTTTTACAATACTTCCTAAACCAAAGAATGCAGAATTTATAAAAGCAAAAAACAAAATCATTTTAAAGTTTGTAAAAGGACTTTTTGTGAGTAAAACAACTGATAATGAAATTATTGCAACTGTAATTGCTGAAACCTTTACAATTTTATGGCTAGACAAATTGTAATGAGCAGCTAATTTATACATGAAATTTATTGCTCCATAAAGTATTGTAAAAATTATTGTGTACGTAAACCAGTCAATATTAATATTTTGCATAATTTTAGTTTAAAAAAGTCTGCAAATATAGATGTTCTTTTAATTTATTTGAAAAACTTATTAATTTTGTGCTAACCAAAAGCTATATTTTTAAGAATGAAAAAAATAATGATAATGCGTCATGCAAAATCGGATTGGGCTGATAGTTCTATGCGTGATTTTGACAGACCACTAAACAAAAGAGGAAAACTTGCCGCTCCTATTATGGGAAAAGAAATAAAAAAAAGAGACTTAAGCCCTGATTTAATTATTTCTTCACCTGCATTAAGAGCAAAAATGACAGCCGAAGCAGTTGCAGAAAATACAAATTACAATAAAAATATAGTTTGGGACGAAAGCTTTTATTTTGGATACACAAATGAGATAATTCAAAAAATAAAGAAGGTTGATGAAAGTTTTGAAAAAGTAATAATTTTTGGACATAACCCAACTTGGTCAGCTATTGCAGAAAAACTTTCAGGTGAATATTTTAATATGAAAACTGCCGACCTTGTTGTTTTAGAATATGATGGTAAATGGAAAGATTTAAAAGATTATTCATGCAAAGTTGTAAGCTATATTTCACCAAAAGAATTAATTGAAAAATAAAAAATAATTAAATGTACAAATTTAGAATTGCCTTAACTATTATTATTGCTAGTATCGTATTTCTTGCTTCTTGTAAATCAGAAAAAAAGAATGAGCAAAAAAAAGATGTTGTAGAAAATAATAACTTAAATAATATTAAAAAAGAAAAAAATCCATTAATTCTCACAATTACAGAACAAAACAAAAAATCTGTTTTTGGTGATATTATTTCAATTTCAATTTCAGGAAGTGAAATTTCTAATGAAGACACCGTAACACTTTTAATAAATGATGAAGAAGTTGCAAAATTAGAATTAAACAACTCAAAATATGAGTGGAATACTAAAAACAGTAAAGTTGGAAGAAACATCATTGAAGTTGAATTAAACAAGAACAACAAACTTTTCAGAAAAACAAAAAATATAATTTTACTTTCTGACATAACTCCTGAAGAATACACATATAAAGTTAAAAACGTTTACAAACATGATGTCAATGCATATACGCAAGGACTTTTTTATCATGATGGCTTTTTATATGAAGCAACCGGATTAAAAGGTAAATCTACAATAAGAAAAGTTAAACTTGAAACAGGAGAAGTTATACATGGATTTGCAATTCCTACTGATGTTTTTGGCGAAGGTATTGTATTATTTGACAATAAAATAATTCAAATAAGTTGGCAAGCAGGAAGAGGTTTCGTTTACGATTTTGAAACCTTTAAAGTAATTGATGAATTTTCATATGCAGGTGAAGGATGGGGAATTTGTACAGATAATAAAAATCTTTTTATGACAAATGGTTCTGCCGAAATTAAGGTTTTAGAAACTCAATCGTATTCAACAATCAAAACTTTACAGGCTTATGATAATGAAGGTGCTGTTATATATCTTAATGAATTAGAATATATTAATGGTTTCATTTATGCAAACATTTATCAATACGAAAAAATTGTAAAGATTGACCCCAAAACAGGAAAAGTTCTTGCATATATTGATTTAAACGGAATTTTACCAATGAATGATTACACTAGCAAAACAGACGTTCTTAATGGTATAGCATATGACGAGAATACAAATAGAATTTTTGTAACCGGAAAAAATTGGCCTAAACTATTTGAAGTTGAATTTATAAAGAAATAGTAAAAATCACTACAAAATAAAAAAGAGTTCATTAAAATGAACTCTCTTTTTTATATCTATTATTAAGTTCTTATAATTTTGCAAGAACAATAATGTTATTTTTTAATACTTCAACAACGCCTCCATTAACATCAAAGAACAATTCTTTATCATCTTTTTCTACAACTTTAATTTGTCCTTTTTGCATAGTTGAAATTACAGGAGCATGATTTTTCAACACTCCAAACTTACCATTACTTCCCGGTATGTTAACATATTTAACATCATTACTATACAATGTTTTTTCGGGTGTTACAATTTCTAAAAACATAATATTTTAGTTTTGTTGTGTTTCTTTAAGAATTTTTTCACCTTTTTCAATTGCATCTTCAATTGTTCCTACAAGGTTAAATGCAGCTTCAGGGTACTTATCAACTTCACCATCAATAATCATATTAAATCCTTTAATTGTTTCTTCAATAGGAACCAATACACCTTTTAAGCCGGTAAATTGTTCAGCAACAAAGAAAGGTTGTGATAAGAAACGTTGAACACGTCTTGCTCTGTGTACTGTTAATTTATCTTCTTCAGAAAGCTCATCCATACCAAGAATTGCAATAATGTCTTGAAGTTCTTTATATCTTTGAAGAATGTTAATTACTCTTTGAGCTGTATCATAGTGTTCTTGCCCTACAACATCCGGTGTTAAAATTCTTGATGAAGAATCCAATGGATCAACAGCAGGATAAATTCCAAGTTCTGCAAGTTTTCTACTTAATACAGTTGTTGCATCAAGGTGAGAGAATGTTGTTGCAGGTGCAGGGTCTGTTAAGTCATCTGCAGGTACATATACTGCTTGTACTGATGTAATAGAACCGTGTTTTGTAGATGTAATTCTTTCTTGCATACCTCCCATTTCGGTTGCTAATGTAGGTTGGTAACCTACTGCAGAAGGCATCCTTCCAAGAAGAGCTGACACTTCAGAACCTGCTTGAGTAAAACGGAAAATGTTATCAATAAAGAATAGAATATCATTTCCTTTGCCATCACCATCGCCATCTCTAAATTTCTCAGCAACTGAAAGACCTGCTAAAGCAACTCTAGCACGAGCACCAGGAGGTTCGTTCATTTGACCAAAAACCATAGAAACTTGTGATTTTTTAATTGCTTCTTTATCAACTTTTGAAAGATCCCATTCTCCTTTTTCCATAGATTCTACGAATTCATCACCGTATTTTACAATACCTGATTCAATCATTTCTCTAAGTAAATCATTTCCTTCACGAGTTCTTTCACCAACACCGGCAAATACAGACATACCATCATATCCTTTTGCAATGTTGTTTATAAGTTCTTGAATTAAAACGGTTTTACCAACACCGGCACCACCAAAAAGACCAATTTTACCTCCTTTTGCATAAGGTTCAATAAGATCAATTACTTTAATTCCTGTATAAAGAACCTCAGATGCTGTTGAAAGATTTTTAAATTTTGGTGGATCATTATGAATTGGATAACCATCAGTTTTATCTAAAGCATCCAAACCATCAATTGTATCACCAACCACATTAAGGAGTCTTCCTCTTACTTTTTCACCAACAGGCATTTTTATAGGACTTCCGGTTGTTTTAACTTTCATTCCTCTTTCTAAGCCATCAGTTGTATCCATTGCAATGGTTCTAACAGTGTTTTCTCCAATGTGTTGTTCTGTTTCAACAATTAGCAAACTACCGTCGTCTTTAACAATCTCAAGAGCTTCATAAATGTCAGGAAGTTTAGAACCTGACTTTTCAAAACTTACGTCAACTACCGGACCTATAACTTGAACAATTTCACCAAAAATATCAGCCATTTTATTTAATTATTTTTTTCTTTTATAGACATTATTTGCAAAGATAATATTTATTTATCTTTTAAAGACATAAAAGTCTTTTTTGCATCAAATTTTCTTGCTTTTTTTCCTACTCTTAGTATTTTTACATGAATTATCGTATCTCCTTTAACTATAGAATTAACAGTTTTCATACTTTCTTCATCAATTGTGTGTCCAAAAACAGTATGCCTGTTATTTAACCAAGGGGTTGCTTTATGAGTTATAAAAAACTGACTACCATTTGTATTTGGTCCTGCATTTGCCATTGATAAAGTTCCTGCTTTATCGTGTTTTAAATCCTTGTTGAATTCATCTTTAAATCTGTACCCGGGACCTCCTCTGCCGGTTCCTGTTGGATCTCCTCCTTGAATCATAAAATCTTTAATAACTCTGTGAAAAATTATTCCATCGTAATATGGTTCTCCTATTTTTTTTGCTTTATTTTCAATTTTGCCTTCTGCAAGTCCTACAAAGTTTGCAACAGTTAGTGGTGTTTTTTCATATTCTAAATAAAGTGTAATATCTCCTTTATTTGTTGTTATTCTTGCATATAAGCCATCTTCTTTAGGCATGTTTTTTTGCAAAATATTACATGCAGATACAAAAACAGATATAAATGCTAACAATAAAAATAATCTCTTCATATTTTTAATTTTATAAAAAAGCCCACAATAAAAATTGCAGGCTTTAAAAATATAAATAATTTTACAATTATGCTAATCCAAATCTTTTAAAACTTAAAATTTTCAAATCAGCATCAGCTTCTTTTAAGAAATCTCTAATTGTTTTTTTATTATCTTTAACCCATTGTTGGTTAAGTAATGTGTTTTCTTTAAAGAATTTATTTAATCTTCCAACAGCAATTTTTTCTGCTAAATCTGCAGGTTTACCTTCTTGAATTGCTAAATCTTTACCTATTTCAACTTCTTTATCAACAACTTCTTGTGGAACGTCATCTTTATCAAGAGCAATAGGATTCATTGCAGCGATTTGCATTACAACATCTTTTCCTACAGCAGGATCAACCTCTTTATTAAAAGCTGCTATTGCAGATAATCTGTTTCCCATATGTATATAAGTTGCAACACTTTCTCCTTCAACTTTATCATAATAAGCAAGTTCTACTTTTTCGCCTATTACACCTGTTTGGTTAATAATTTCATCTGCAATTGTAATACCGTTAAAATCTAATTTTAACAATTCTTCAAGGTTAGCAGGATTTTTATCTGCTGCAATATCAAGAATTTTATGTGCAAATTTCACAAAATCTTCATTTTTAGCTACGAAATCAGTTTCACAGTTTAATGAAATCATAAATGCTTTTTTTCCATCAGCAGATGCTTTACAAACAACAGCACCTTCAGATGCGTCTCTGTCTGCACGTTTACCTGCAACTTTTTGTCCTTTTTTTCTTAATATATCAACTGCTGCGTCAAAATCACCATCAGATTCAGTAAGAGCATTTTTACAATCCATCATTCCTGCTCCTGTCATTTTTCTAAGTTTTGCAACTTCAGATGCACTTATTTTAGCCATTTTATTTTAATTTTAATCTTATTAATTTTTATTTTTCAGCAAACTTTAATTTTTGCTTTATATAATTATCGGATGATTTTCTATGCAATTATTTTATAAACCTTAAGCTAAAAATAAATGCAAATTATTCATCCGATAATTTTATGTAAATTTATTTAGTTTTACGAGCTCTTGTTTTTGTATTTTCAGATTTTTCTGCTCCTCCTTCTTTACTATCTTTTCTTTGAGCATTTCTTTCCTGTAAACCTTCTTTTACTGCATCTGTCATTACTTCAACAATTGTAGCAATTGATTTTGATGCATCATCATTTGCAGGAATTGGAAAATCAACAGAAGGATCTGAATTTGTATCAACCATTGCAAAAATTGGAATACCAAGTTTTTTAGCTTCTGCTACAGCAATATGTTCTTTTGTAACATCAACAACAAAAAGTGCTGAAGGTACTCTTTTCATATCAACAATACTTCCTAAGTTTTTTTGAAGTTTTGCTCTTTCACGTGTAATTTGAAGTCTTTCTCTTTTTGAAATTTGCTCAAAAGTACCATCTTTTTCCATTACATCAATAGCTTTCATTTTTTTGATAGCTTTTCTAACAGTACGGAAGTTTGTTAACATACCTCCTGACCATCTTTCATTGATGTAAGGCATTCCTGTTGGTTTTACTTTTTCTTCAATAATATCTTTAGCCTGTTTTTTAGTTGCAACAAATAAAATTTGTCTTCCAGACTTAGCAATTTGCTTGATTGCAGCAGCAGCTTCATCAAGTTTTGCCATTGTTTTGTATAAATCTATAATGTGAATACCATTTTGCTCCATAAAAATATAAGGAGCCATTTTAGGATTCCATTTTCTTTTCAAGTGTCCAAAATGTACACCTGCATCAAGTAATTGTTTAAAATCTACTTTTGCCATTTTTTTTTATTTAAGTTTACCTTCTTTTAATAAATCAATTATTAAGTAGCAACATAAAGTTAGTCTTAACAATTTAGATACTAAACTTAAAGGAATTATTTTTAATTTAATATTAACGTTTACTGAATTGGAATTTCTTACGAGCTCCAGGTTGTCCAGGTTTTTTTCTTTCAACAACACGAGAATCTCTTGTCATGAAACCTTCTCTTTTTAATGCTGTTTTATCTTCTGCATTTATTTTAACTAATGCTCTTGCAATAGCTAATTTCAAAGCTTCAGCTTGACCTTTAAAACCACCTCCGGTTAATCTTGCAACTATATCATATTTTTCTGCTGCATCAACAGTTTGAAGAGGTCTTAATATTTGAAATTGTTGTTCAGGAACTGTAAAGTAATCTTCTAACTTTTTTTTGTTTACTATAATATTACCTTTTCCTTCCTTAACATATATTCTTGCAATTGCAGCTTTTCTTCTTCCTAATGCGTTAATTGTCTCCATATTATTTTATTGAATTTATGTTAATTTTTCTTGGTTTTTGTGCTTCTTGTTTATGTTCTGCACCTTCATAAACATATAGGTTTCTGTATAATGCACTACCTAATTTGTTTTTTGGAAGCATACCTTTAACTGCTTTTTCTACCAAAGCGATAGGTTTTTTTGCAAGAAGTTCTTTTGCTGTTGCAACTCTTTGTCCTCCAGGGTATCCTGTGTGTCTGATATATTTTTTATCATCCCACTTTTTACCTGATAATTGAACTTTTTCTGCATTGATAACTATTACATTATCACCACAATCAACATGAGGCGTATAATTTGTTTTATACTTTCCTCTGATGAGTTTTGCAACAACAGATGCCAATCGACCTAATGTCTCACCTTCGGCATCAACTAGCAACCATTCTTTATTTACGGTCGCTTTGTTCGCTGAAATTGTTTTGTAACTTAAAGTATTCACTGTTAATATATTTTGATTTATACAATCCGTTTATTTCTCCCACGTAGAGAAATTTCGGTCTGCAAAAATAAAACTATTTTATAAAAGAACAATAATTATTAACAATAATTTGTTAAGAAAATTGCACAATAACATATCATGTTGCAAATCAGGCCATTATAAGTTGAAGTTTATTACACAAATAAAATTTAACCTTAATACACCTTAATTTATAATACAAGATTTTCCTGCTAACCAGCCTGTTGAAAATGCAATTTGAAAATTAAAACCTCCTGTTTCTCCATCTAAATCAATAACTTCGCCTGCAAAAAAAAGATTTTCAATAATTTTTGACATCATAGTTTTACTGTCAATTTCATTTGTACTAACTCCTCCTGCTGTTACAATTGCTTCTTTATATGAACGATGTCCGCTTACTTTAAACCTTAAATCTTTTAACAAAACTCTTATTTTTTTTCTTTCTTTGGCAGAAATTTGGTTACACTCTTTATATTGGTCAATTTTTGCAAGTTCTAAAATTACAGGAATTAACTTTGAAGGAAGTAAATTTCGCATAACATTTCGAATTTGCTTTTTACCACTTTCATTTAACTCTCGTTGAAGTCGGTTATCAAGTTTTTGCTCATTAAGTGCAGGTTTTAAATCTATTGAAATTTGAACATCATTTTTTTTATCAAAAGCATCAATTGCAAATTTACTTAATGTTAAAATTACAGGACCTGTAAGACCATAATGTGCAAACATAAGTTCGCCAAATTCAGAATTTGTTTTTTTATTATTTATCCAAACACTTACATTTGAATTTTTAAGACTTAAACCTTGAAGTTTTTCTGCAATATCACCTTCTGTTTTTAAAGGGACTAATGCAGGACGAAGTTCATTTATTGTATGTCCTAGTTCTTTTGCAAAAATATAACCATCACCTGTTGAACCGGTTGCAGGATAGGATTTTCCACCTGTTGCAATTATAACATTTGTTGCATAAATAAGTTCTTCCTTATCATTTATACTTGCTTTTACTCCTTTAACCTTATTATTTTCTGTAAGAATTTTCTCAACTTTTGCTTTCTTCTTAATTTCAACACCTTTTTCTTTAAGAATTTTTAAAAGTGTATAAACAACATCGGCTGCATTATCACTTTCCGGAAAAACACGCCCTCCTCTTTCTTCCTTTGTTACTAAACCTTTTTCATTTAACAGCCTTAAAATGTCTTTTGAAAAGAAAGTTGAAAAAGCATGTTTTAAAAATTTAGGTTTTGGATGTATTTTTTTAAAAAACTCTGATTGATAAGCTGTATTTGTAATGTTACACCTTCCTTTACCTGAAATTAACATTTTCCTTGCTTCGCGGCTCATTTTTTCTAGAAGTAAAACCTTTGCTCCGTTTTCTGCTGCACTTATTGATGCTAAAATTCCGGCTGCTCCTGCACCTATTATTATTACGTCGTATTTTTTCAATATTTTTGTCTTTGAACTTACAAAGATAAAAAGAAAAGGTTTATACTAAAATGCTTATAGTCAAAGCTTCACTATTAAAATTAAAGCACTAAAAAACACAGCACTTAACATCCTGTAAATTAGCTTAGTGAAGCCATGACTTTAAAATAGAAAAAAACACTGTAAGGTTTTTCAAACGCTTGCAGGGTAAAAGTTAAAATCTAAAACTAACTCCTGCTAAGAAATTAATTCCTGCTTGTGGAAAGTATCCATTCATTTCATATTCTTTACCACCATACAAATACCTGTAAACCCAAGCATTTGTTTCATATTTTTCATCAAAGACATTGTTTATGCTTAAACTAAAATTTATTTCTTTAATTTTTTTTAAACTTAATGAATAACTTAATCTTACATTATTTACGAAGTAAGGGTCTAACGAACGTTCTTCGTTTGATGTATTATCAATATACTGCCTACCTACATATTTTGAGATTAAGCTTGCATTTAATCCTTTCAAAATTTTAAAAGATAATTCACTTCCTGCAATAATATCCGGTGAAAAAGATATATCTGTTTCTGAATATGTTTCAGTTTCTTGCCCCCAAGTATCCCAGTTATCAACATAAATTGTAAGGTCTTTAATTTTATTTTTACTGAAAGTTGAATTAAATTTCCATTCTGCAAAGTTTGTAAGTTTAACACCTCCCGAAAGTTCTACACCTGCTCTATAACTATCAGGCACATTACTCATTATATATGCACCAACATCATTAATTTCTCCTGTAAGAATAAGTTGATTATTATAATCCATGTAATACAAATTCAAATTTAAGGCAAAATTATTAGATGTAAATTTATATCCTCCTTCAAAATCGTAAAGTGTTTCATAAGTAAATTCTTCATTTTCATCGGCATCAACAAAATTGCTTCGTGAAGGCTCACGGTTTGCAACTGCAAAAGAAAAATATGCATCTTGATTATTTGCAACATTATAACTTAATCCAAGTTTAGGATTAAAAAAGTCATAAGTATGTTCTTGCGATATATCTCTTAAATCATCATTTATACCCGACATGTCATAATCAATATGCCTATATTGCATATCAACCCAAAGGTTTAATTTTGGAATAATGTTATAATTCAGTTTTAAATATTCATTAAATTCCGTTTTTGTTCCATTATTACGATACCATTCATAACCTTTATCAATATCTTGCGAATATTCTGCCCAAATGATTTTACCAAAATGGTCGCCATCATATATATTCCAAGCACCACCAAAAATTGCTGTTAAATTATTTTTTGAATATTTTAAAGAATAAACTGTTCCAACAAAGTAATTATCTAACCATTTTCTTCTTATTAAGTCTGTTCTTGTAATTGTATCATTTCCTATAACTTGACTTTCTAAATTATATTTTGAAAGTTTTTGGTCATCTTTATATTGCTCATAATAACCATTGCCATCAGTATAATGAAATGCAATATTTGCACTTAAACTTTCATTAAATTCTCTGGTATAAAATAACTGATAATGTGTTTGTGTGTAATGGTCAACTTCATTTTCGTAAGTATAAGGATTATAAGTTCTATTCGTATCTAAATATGATTTTGGAACACCATACCAAGCCTGATAAGTTTCTTCTGTGCCACTAAAAATATTAAGTTTTAAGAAATTCTTTTTATCAATGTATTTTCCTGACACATAATAAGATTCAAGGTCAGAAAATGCTCTGTCAATATACCCGTCAGATGTTATTTTTGAGAGCCTCGCATCAAAAGCAAAATGATTGCCAAGCAAACCTGTTCCTGCTTTATAAGTGTATTTTTGAGTATTAAAAGAACCAGCTGTTAAATTTATATCAGCATAAGCTTTTTTCTTAATTTTATCAGAAACAAAATTTACATTTGCACCAAAAGCTCCTGCTCCGTTTGATGATGTGCCTACTCCTCTTTGAATTTGGATATTATCAACCGAAGATGCAAAATCAGGCATATTTACCCACCAAACTCCGTGTGATTCTGAATCATTTAATGGAATTCCGTCAAGAGTAACATTTATTCTTGTCATATCAGTTCCCCGAATTCTCATTGAAGTGTACCCTACTCCTGCACCGGCATCTGAGCTTATTACAACCGAAGGTGTCATATCAAGCAAATATGGAATATCTTGCCCGTTATTGTTTTTCTCAATATCTTCTTTCTCAATATTTGAAAAAGCAACAGGTGTATTAGAATCTGCTCTTGTTGAATTTATAATCACCTCATCTGCAATAATATCAGAAGGGATTAATTCTATTTGCAAATTAACATCTTTATCAGATATTGTAATTTTTTGCAAGTTATTTTCATAACCTATAAAGGATATTTCAACAATATAATTTCCTTTTTTTAACTTCTTAAATTCAAATTTTCCATTTGCATCAGAACTTGTAACAAGATAAGTTCCTTTGAGTTTTACAATTGCACCCGGAAGCACTTCGTTTTTTTGATTTTTTACTGTTCCACTAATTTTCTGTGCAAACATATTTATACCAAATAAAAGTATAAACATAAAAATACTTAATTTCTTCATTTTTATATGATGTTTAATTTTATTATTTTTTTATAAACATCAGGTTGCAATAAAATACAATGTGAAAAGATTAGGATGGTTCTCATCTTCCTGCGTCGGCATTATCCGTATCAGGTTCAAAGGGTCTAATCTCAGCCTGTAATTTAAGGCACCCCTGACTAATTATTTTGCAAATATAGTAGAATGATTCTAAATAACACAAACTTTTCTAAATTTATTTTTGAAGTTATATCTTGCAAAATATTTTAAACACAATATGGAATCGATAAAAGAACTTTTCAAAATAGGAAATGGTCCCTCAAGTAGTCATACTATGGGACCTAAATTTGCAGCAAAAAAATTTGCAAAACGTAACCCAAAAGCCTCATCTTTTAAAGTTACACTTTACGGAAGTTTAGCTTTAACAGGAAAAGGTCATATGACAGATTATATAATTGAAAAAACTCTTCCTAAAAAAACAGAAATTGTTTGGAACCAAGATGAGTATTTGCCACTCCACCCAAACGGAATGATTTTAGAAGCCTTTGATAATAAAGGAAATAAAATTGATGAATGGGAGGTTTACAGCATAGGTGGCGGTGCTTTAATGGATAAAGATACAAAGCCAGATAATGATGACATATACCCTATTACAACAATGACAGAAATAATAAAGCACCTTGAAGAAAATGGAGGTACATTGTGGGAGTATGTTTACAGCATTGAGGATAAAGACTTTCCAAAGTATCTTAAAAAGGTTTGGGAAACAATGAAATCAGCAATTGAAAGAGGTTTAGAAGCTGATGGCACTTTGCCGGGTGTATTAAAACTTCAGAGAAAAGCACCTTCATACTTTGTAAAAGCAAACATGCAAAATAAATTTGCAGAAGATGATACTTTCCTTTTTGCATATGCACTTGCTGTTTCAGAAGAAAATGCTTCGGCAGGAAAAGTTGTTACTGCACCAACTTGCGGTTCTTCGGGAATTTTACCGGCTGTATTATATCTTTTCTATAAAAAATATAACACTTCTGAAAATAGAATATTAAAAGCATTAGCTGTTGCAGGATTAATAGGAAATTTAGTTAAAGAAAATGCATCAATTTCGGGTGCAGATGTTGGTTGCCAAGGTGAAGTTGGCACTGCATGTGCAATGGCAGCAGGAGCTTGTGCTCAATTGCTTGGTGGAACAACTTATCAAATAGAGTATGCAGCAGCATCTGGTTTAGAACATCATTTAGGATTAACCTGCGACCCAATTGCAGGATTAGTTCAAGTTCCTTGTATAGAAAGAAATGCTTTTGGAGCTCAACGTGCTTTTGATTCTGCTTTATATGCAATTCATTCTGATGGAAGACACCTCGTACCTTTTGATAATGTTGTTGAAGTTATGGAACAAACAGGACACGATTTACCAAGCTTGTATAAAGAGACTTCTTTGGGAGGTTTGGCTACAATGGGTTTGCATGGGCGACCTAAAAAATGATAATTAAAAAAGACCCTGCGGGTTTTGAAAACCCGCAGGGTTTACAAATTAACAAATAAACTAAAAAATGGCAGAACACAATATCTTAGGAAATAAAGGTGAAGACGCCGCAACAGATTTTCTCACAAAAAAAGGTTATAAAATAAAAGCAAGGAACTGGAGGTTTGGCAAATTAGAAATTGATATTATTGCAGAAACCAAAAATTTTATTGTTTTTGTTGAAGTAAAAAGTCGTAGTAAAACTTATTTTGAGCAACCATTTCAAGCGGTTACAAAAAAAAAGCAAAAATTCATTATTAAAGCAGCAAATGCATATATTGAAAACTTTGAAATTGATTTAGAAGCTCGTTTTGATATTATTTCAATTGTTAAGGAAAAAGGAATATTAAAAATTAATCATATTGAAGATGCATTTTACCCTTTAATATAAA
>JAADEE010000240.1 GCA_013153575.1 Chlorobiota bacterium | reverse complement strand
AACATTAATTTCATGCAAAACTGCAATTGCTGTTGCTGCAACTACATTCTCAACATTTAGGTTTCCCGGAATATTTATTTCTACACTTTCAATTATTCCTTTTGGTGTAACAACATCAAAAATACTTCTATTAGCTTCATTTACAATATTTTTTGCATAAAAATCAGCCTCATCATTTAATGAATAAGTGTAAACATTTTTAGGAAAATTTGATTTATCAATTTCAACTCCTTTTTTAATTACCAAAAAACCATCTTTGTGAATTTGTCCTGTAAATTTGCTGAAAGTTTTCCTTAAATCATGTATATCTTCGTAAATATCTAAATGGTCTTCATCAACAGAAGTTATAACTGCACTCCAAGGAAAAAGCTGCAAAAATGAACGGTCAAATTCATCTGCTTCGGTTACTGCAAATATTGCTTTATCAGGTTTTGAACTTAATATTAAATTTGAATTATAATTTTTTGAAATTCCTCCTAAAAAAGCATTAAACTGTTGGTTTGTATATTTAAAAATATGTGCAATTATTGTTGAAACAGATGTTTTCCCATGCGTACCTGCAACAGCCGAAGTTTTAAATTCATTTGTAATTAATCCTAAAACTTCTGCTCTTTTATAAATTTTATAGTTGTTTGCTTTAAACCACTGAAATTCAGAATGAGAACTTGGCACAGCAGGTGTATAAACAACAATTACTTCTTCTTTTTTTAATACGTTTAATTTATTAAGAACTAAGTTTATGTCATCCTCAAAATGTATTTCTATTCCTTCACTTATCAAACTTTCAGTAATGCTACTTGGTGTTTTATCATAACCCAAAGTTTTAACACCAATGCTATTGTAATATCTTGCAAGAGCACTCATACCAATCCCTCCTACTCCAATGAAATAAGCAAGTTTTATTTTGTTTGATATGTGATTTTTGTTCAACATCTTTAATTTTGTTTTATAAGTTTTAAAACTTCTTCTGCAATTTTATGGTCAGAATTTTCTTTTTTAAGTTTAGAAATATTTTCTGAAAGCTCATTTATTCTTTCTTCATTATTAATTAAATTAATAGCCTCATCAACTAATTTTTCTCTTGCCTCAACATCTTTAACAATAATTGCTGCATTTTCATTTACAAGTGCCATTGCATTTTTTGTTTGGTGGTCTTCGGCAACATTTGGCGACGGAATTAAAATTGTAGCTTTTCCCAACAATTCTAATTCTGAAATTGTTCCTGCACCAGCTCTTGAAATTACAATATCAGCAGCTTTGTATGCTAAATCCATTCTTGAAATAAAATCATAAACTAAAATATTTTTTGCTCCTGCATCTTCAACTGCTTTTTTGCTTTCTTCAAAATAATTTTTTCCTGTTTGCCAGATAAAATAAAAATCTTGCTTTGCAATTTTCTCAATATTTAATTTTATGCTATCATTAATGCTTTTTGCTCCACCACTTCCGCCAAGACTTAAAATTACTTTTTTATCTGCTTCAAGATTAAAAAAACTTAAAACTTCCTCTTTCGTTGCACTTGTATCAACAATTTTTTTTCTTACAGGATTTCCTGTTAAAATAATTTTATTTTTAGGAAAAAACCTTTCCATTCCACTATATGCCACACAAATTTTACTTGCTTTTTTTGATAAAATTTTATTTGTAACACCCGGATATGAATTTTGCTCTTGTATTAATGCAGGAATTCCTTTTTTTGTTGCAGAAAAAACTAATGGTCCGCTTGCATAACCACCAACTCCAACAACAACATCAGGTTTAAACTTCTTTATTATTTTTTTCGATTTTATAATACTTGCAAACAAACGAAAAATATTTTTTAAAGTTTCAAAAGAAAACTTTCTTTGAAAACCTCTAATATCAAGTAGTTTAATATCAAATCCTGCTTCAGGAACTTTCTTTTCTTCAATTTTACCTTTTGCTCCAACAAAAAGAATATCAATTTCAGAATTAATTCTTTTCAATGCTTGTGCAATAGCAATTGCAGGAAAAATATGTCCTCCTGTTCCGCCTCCGCTAATAATTATTTTTATGTTTTTTTTCATCTGTTTTATGGTTATTGATTTTCAAATTCTTGTTCTTCATTATATTTGCTAATGTTTAAAATAACACCTAATGAAAAACTTGTAACTAATAAAGATGTTCTTCCCATACTTATTAAAGGAAGTGTTTGCCCCGTTACCGGCAATGCCCCTACGGAAACTCCTATATTTATAAATGCCTGTAATACAATTGCAAAGGTTAAACCTAAAACAAGGTAGGCAGCAAATAAACTTTTTGTTTTTCGGGCAATTCTAATTCCTCTGTATAGCAATGCTAAATACAACATTGTTATAATTACTGCCATCCAAGCACCGTATTCTTCAACAATAAAAGCAAAAATAAAATCGGAATGTGATTGTGGCAATAAATACCTAACAGTTCCATTACCCGGACCTTGCCCTAATAAACCTCCATTCACAATTGCCATTTTTGCAATATCCGACTGATAAGTTTCATCGCTACTTAAAGTTTCACTATTTCCAAAAAACACATCAATTCTGTGTGTCCAAGTTGACAACCTGCCGGGCCAATGAAAAGCTTCGGCCAGTAAAACATACAAAATTGCCAAACCTAATGCCACCAAAATAATTACATAAATATTTTTTATCCTAACCGATGCTACAAACATTATTAATACAATTATTGCCGAAATCATTAATGCCGAAGATAAATCGGCAGGAAAAATTAATCCCACAGTTGCAACAAAAACTATTGTAGCAATTCTTTCATTTCTCTTGTAAGCTTCCTCATTATTTTTTTGTTTCGCTAAAAATGCTGAAACAAATATTATCAAAGCAATTTTTGCAATTTCAGAAGTTTGAAGTTCAATTCCTACAACAGGAAGTTCAATCCAACGCTTTGCATTATTGTGTGAAACCCCTGAAAACAACGTCATTAGCAACATTACTAAAACAATAGGAAATATTAGTTTAATTATTGCTAAATATGATTTATAATTCAAATGTGAAAATGCAAAAACAACAATTAATGCAAAAACGACCGCAGATATTTGCCTTACAAGAAAATGCACATCTCCTTGTGATTTTGCAGATATCATTGCAGATGCACTATACACAGCAGGTATAGACAAAAGCAATAGAACCAAAGTTATTCCCCAAATAACTTTATCTCCTTTTATGAATTTTAAAATTGCAGTCACTCTTTTTGTGTTTTTTGTGTTAGTTATTATAAATTTCTTACTGCTTGTTTAAATTGTTTTCCTCTATCTTCAAAGTTTTTGAACAAATCAAAACTTTTACATGCCGGTGATAACAAAACAACATCTCCATGTTTTGCAATTTTGTATGAAGTATTCACAGCATCTTCCATTGAGTTTGTATCATAAACTTTCGTAATATCTTTAAATGCTTCAATAATTTTTGAATTATCAACTCCCATTGCAACAATTGCTTTCACTTTTTGCCTTACTAAATCTTTTAAAGTTGAGTAATTATTCCCGTCTTCTTTGCCTCCCATAATAAGAACAATATCATCATCAATTGATTGTAAGGCATACCAAACTGAATTTACATTTGTTGCTTTTGAGTCATTTATAAATTGAATTCCTCTTACTTTTATATATTTTTCAAGACGATGCTCAACACCTGCAAAATCAGAAAAACTTTTCTTTAATTGCTGATTACTAATACCTTCAACTAAACCGGAAATACCAGCAGCCATTGAATTATAAACATTATGATCTCCTTCTAATGATAATAAACTGTTTTCCATATTAAAGTGTTTTGAATTGATATTAATAATTATTTTTTCTAATTTTTTATATGCTCCAACTTCTAATTCATTTTTAACTGAAAAAGGAATTTTTTGAGCTTTAATGTTTCTTTTTTTTATTTCTTCAAGAATTATTGGGTCATCTTCATTATAAATAAAAATGTCATCTTCAGTCATGTTTTGTGTTATTCTGAATTTTGAATTTATATAATTCTGAAAAACATTGTTATACCTATTTAAATGGTCAGGCGTTATGTTAAGAAGTATGGCTACATCTGCTTTAAAGTTAAACATTCCGTCAAGTTGAAAACTACTTAATTCTAAAATAAAATAATCGTAATTTCCTTTTGCAACTTGCAAAGCAAATGATTTTCCTACATTTCCTGCCATCGCAACATTTAGTCCTGCTTTTTTATAAATATGATATGTTAGTTCTGTTGTTGTTGTTTTTCCATTGCTGCCTGTTATGCAAATCATTTTTGCATTTGTATATCTTGATGCAAATTCAATTTCTGAAATTATTGATATGCTTTTTTCTTTTGCAGAAACAATTATAGGTGCATTATCAGGTATTCCCGGACTTTTAATAATTTCATCTGCATTAAGAATAAGTTCATATGTGTGTTTTTCTTCTTCAAAGTTAATTCCTTCATTTGAAAGAAGTTTTTTGTTTTCTTCACTTATTTTTCCAAAGTCAGAAACAAAAACATCAAAACTTTGCTTTTTTGCAAGAATTGCTGCTCCAACTCCGCTTATTCCTCCTCCTAATATGACTATTCGTTTGTTCATTTATTTAATTGCTTCTTTTCTCTTTATTTATTTTTAATGGTTGCGTGTTTTGGGTTACGAGTTGCGAGTCTCGAGTTTTATGTTTTCCACTTGTTTTCAACATATCTTATAAACTTGTTAATTTTTCCTCCTAAATTGTTATAATCTTCAATCAGTTTTGTTAATGGTGTTTCAGGATAATACAAATCACTTATCATATTTAATTGAGATATTGTTTCATCACATGATGCATGTGCATAAGTTAAAAACTTAATAAAATCTGCTTTATATCTTTTTCTACCATAACCTTCTGCAATTGTATCTTTGATACTTTTTGACGACCTTCTAATTTGACTTCCTTGTTCATACAATTCATATTTGGGTAATTTCAAAGACATATGATGAATTTCAATAGCTAATTTATAAGCCATTTTATATATTTCTAAATCTTTGTAACTACTCATTATAATTTATTAATTTAAAAATCATCTTTTAAACTCGCAACTCACACCCCACACTTCAACTATCTAACTTTCAATGTAATAATTGTTAAAATTGCTAATAAAATTCCCACAATCCAGAACCTTGCTACTATTTTTGGCTCAGGAATTCCTTTCTTCTGAAAATGATGATGAAGTGGCGACATAAGAAAAACACGTCTTCCTTCTCCATACTTTTTCCTTGTATATTTAAACCATGCAACTTGTATCATTACAGACAAATTCTCAACTAAAAATATTCCTGCTAAAAGCGGTATTAGAAATTCTTTTCGTACAATAATTGCAAAAACTGCAATAATTCCTCCCAAAGTTAAACTTCCTGTATCGCCCATAAAAACCTGTGCAGGATATGAATTGAACCATAGAAAGCCAATTGTTGCTCCCATAAATGCACTTGCAAAAATTACAAGCTCACCAATATGAGGTATGTACATTATGTTAAGATAATCGGCAAAAATTAAGTTACCCGACACATACGCAAATATGGCAAGTGTTGCCCCTATTATTGAGGATGTGCCTGCTGCCAAACCATCTAAACCATCGGTTAAATTTGCACCATTTGAAACGGCTGTTATGATTATAATTACCATAATTACAAAAATAACCCATGCTGCACTTTTTTTATGTTCGCCCATAAATCCTACAAGACTTTCATAATTAAATTCATTATTCTTTAAAAAAGGAATAGTGGTTTTTAGTGGTTTATTTCCATTTGTTGGGTATTCATATTCTTGAACAATTTCTTTATCGCACAAAGCACTTGCTTCCGGATTTTCACGAATTTGAATTGTATCGCTAAAATAAAAAGTAAGACCAACAATTAGTCCTAAACCAACCTGCCCGATAATTTTATATTTTCCGGCTAAACCAGCTTTATCTTTTTTGAAAGTTTTAATATAATCATCAAGAAAACCAATAAGTCCCAACCAAACAGTTGTTATTAGCATTAAAATTATATACACATTGCCAAGTTCTGCAAAAAGCAAAACAGGGATTAAAATTGCGGCAATTATGATAATACCGCCCATTGTTGGGGTTCCTTTTTTTGCATATTGTCCTTCAAGACCTAAATCGCGAACAACTTCGCCAACTTGCATTTTTTGTAAAAGCCTTATTATTTTCTTACCGAAAACCATTGATACAATAAGCGAAGTTACAGCAGCAAGTGATGCTCTGAAAGATAAATATTTAAAAAGACCTGCTCCTGCAATGTCAATTTTATCAAGATATTCGAATAAGTAATATAACATGTGTTTTTATTTTAAAAATTCTTCAACAATTTCTTTATCATCAAAATGGTTTCTTACACCATTTATTTCTTGGTAATTTTCGTGTCCTTTTCCTGCAATTAAAATTATATCCCCTGCTTTTGAAAACATTACTGCCGTTTTTATTGCTTCTTTGCGGTCTGTTATTTTCAGAACATTCATTTTTTCAGCCTCAACACCTTTATACATATCTTCAATTATATCCTCTGGCTTTTCATTTCTTGGATTATCAGAAGTTAAAATAATTTTATCGCTTCCTTTAAGTGCTGCTTGTGCCATTAAAGGTCTTTTTGTTTTATCTCTGTTTCCTCCTGCTCCCACAACTGTTATTAATGATTGTCCTTCGTGCCTTAATTCATTAATGGTTTGAAGTACATTTGTGATTGCATCAGGTGTATGTGCATAATCAATTATTGCTGTTATTCCATTATGTTTTACGGTTTCAAACCTTCCTTCAACAGCAGTTAAACTGCTCATTGTCACAAGAATATCATCTTCATTTTGTTCTAACAATTTTGCTGTTGCATAAACCGCTGTTAAATTATAAGCATTAAATCTTCCTGTTAACAAAGTCCAAAATTCTTTACCATTTATTTCAAGAAGCATACTGTCGATATGCTGCTCAATGATTTTGGTATTAAAATCTGCAAAAGTTCTTAAAGCATAAGTATATTTTTTTGCTTTGGTATTTTGCAACATTATGTTTCCATTTTTGTCATCGGCATTTATAAGTGCAAAAGCATCTTCATTTAAATTATCAAATAGTTGCTTTTTTACATTTATGTATTCTTTAAATGTTTTATGATAGTCAAGATGGTCGTGTGTTATGTTTGAAAAAACTGCTCCTGCAAAGTTTAATCCTGCAATTCTGTTTTGATGAATTGCGTGTGAACTAACTTCGGTAAAACAATACTCACATTCTGCTTCATTCATTTCAAAAAGCAATTTATTGAATGTTACAGCATCGGGTGTTGTATATTTTGCAGTTACATTTTTACCGTTTATTGAGTTTTTAACTGTTGAAATAAGTCCTACTTTATAACCTAATTTTAAAAACAAATCATAAAGTAAAGTTGCAGTTGTTGTTTTTCCATTTGTGCCCGTTATTCCTATTAATTTTATTTTTAAAGAAGGATTATCATAAAAATTTGAAGCCAACAATGCTAATGCAAAAGATGTATTTTCTGCTTTAAGCAAGGTTACACCAACATTTACAGATGGCAAATCTTCAACAACAACAGCCACTGCACCATTTTCAATTGCTTTGTTTGTGTAAAGATGCCCATCTGTTGCTTCTCCTTTTACTGCAACAAAAACGTGCCCTTGTTTTGTTTCTCTGGAATCAAAACTAACTCCTGTGATAGCAACATCCAAAGAACCTGAAATAAGTTCAAGATTAATAGAATTGATAATATGTTTTAATATTTTTTGCATTTATTAGTTTAGTTCTAATTTCACTTTCATTCCTTTTTTAACCTCATCACCTGCAACAATTGACTGATTTACGACAAAGCCTCGCCCGTTAATTTGAGCTTGCAATCCTAATTTCTCTAAAATATAAACTGCATCTTTTGCACCCATATATTTTAAATCGGGCATTATGTTTTTTTCAATATTTTTCCGTTTTAAAACAACATTTTCTTTTTGAGCTTCTGTTTCAACCCATTTAGTTTTAATATCTGAATTTTTAACACTGGTTGAAGTTTCTTCTAAAACAATTTTTAAATCTTGCAAATTTCCATTTTTTGAAAGAGGTGTTTTAATTTGGTTTGTTTTAACTTCTTTTGGAGGATTAAGTTCCCTGTCTCTTTTAAAAATTTCATCTGCAATTTTCTTAAAAACAGGAGCTGCCGCTAATGCCCCATAATAATCAGTTTGTGGTCTGTTTATAACTACAATAATTGAGTATTTTGGGTTATCACTAGGAAAAAATCCTGCAAAAGATGCTCTGTATTGCCCATTATGTGTTCTTAATTTTGCATCGTAATATTCTGTTGTTCCTGTTTTACCCGATATTTTATATTGTTTTGTATTTATTGCTTTTGCTGTGCCTTCTTCAACAACTGCTCTTAAAACTCGTTTTGCTTTTTTTAATGTTTCTTTTGAACAAATTAAAGGATTTAACTCAATAGGTTTATATTCTTTTACTGTTAAACCATCCTTTTCTATTCTTGTAACTATTTGAGGTTTAACCATTACACCATCATTAGCAACAGCATTATAAAAAGTTAAAAGCTGCAATGGTGAAATTCTTACTTCATAACCATGAGCAATCATACCCGGAGTTGAAGGAGCCCAATCTATATGTTGAGGTGTTTTTATAGTTGGTTTATTTTCACCATAAATATCAACACCTGAAATATCGCCAATTCCTATTGAATTTAATTGCTTTAAAAATCTTTCTATTCTTCCTTTCTTAACATAATTATCATCAACAATTTTAAGCATTCCTACATTTGATGACTTTGCAAAAACTTCCCAAACAGGTATTTTCCCAAAAGCATGATTTCCTGCATCGTCAACAGGAACTCCATGATATACTATGTGTCCGTTTCCTGTATCAATAATATCATCTAAATCGACAAAGCCATCTTCGAGGGCTGCCATTAGAACAGGAAGTTTAAATGTTGAACCCGGAGCAAGATTTTCGCCAACTGCATAATTTAAAACTTCGCCAAAAGTATTGTTAGGATACCTTTTTATGTTTGCAATTGCTTTTATGTAACCTGTTTTCACTTCCATTACAACAACAGAACCGTATTCTGCTTTTAATTTTGAAAGTTGTTTTTTTAAGATATTATCAACATAATCTTGCAGGTTAATATCAATTGCAGTTATTAAATCAAGTCCGTTTTCTTTTTCAAGAACTTCACCACCTTTAATTTCAGTCCAATTACCACCTGCTATTTTTTTCATATAAGCTTTTCCTGCTCTTCCACCAAGCTCACGATTGTACGTATATTCTAAACCGGCTTTTCCTTGTTTTATTCCTGTTGCACGGTCTTCACCAAATAAACCGATTGTCCTTTTTGCTAAACCTTTAAATGGTTGTTGCCTAATTGTTGTTTTCTTACTTAAAAAACCTCCTTTGTTACTATTTAACCTAAAAAGAGGAAATTCTTTTATTTCAATATATTCGTCGTATGTTACTCGCTTTGCGATTTCTAAATATCGTTTTCCTTTTTTTCTTGCTTTAACAAGCATTCTTTTATACTCGTTTTTTGTTTTATCTTTAAAGAAATTAGAAAGATAATAAGCCAAAGAATCTACATTTTTATTAAAAATTTCATCGGTTAATCCTCCTGCCCTTGTATCCATATGAATATCAAAGAAACTTACAGATGTTGCAAGAAGTTTTCCGTTTACATCATAAATATTTCCTCTGCTTGGTTTACTTTCTTTTAAAGCAACTGCAATAGGACTAATTTTTTGTTTCCATTCATCATTATTAATAAATAACAAAATTGACAACTTTAAAAGTAAGTATGCAACAAAAAGCACAAAGACCATATATACTATAAATGATCTTGTTTTTATTTGTTCTTTTATGTTACTTCTTTCTGACATTTAAATATTTATTCTTCAATAATTAATTGTTTTGGTGGCATTTCCGGCAAATGCAATCCTAATTTTATAATTGTGCTATCCTCTGCAACTTTTCTTTCGGTGCCAAGAAACATTAATTTAGTTTGTATTTTTGTATGTTTTGAGTGTAAAATTTCAACTTCTTTTTTTAAAGCTCTTTTTTCAAGTATTAATTCTTCGGCTCTATACCTATTATAAATTACAAATATTATGAATGCTACAATAAAGAGAATGAAATAAACATTTGATTTATTTATTTTTGCTCCAAGCCAGTTTCCTGTAATTATATGTTTAAGTATTTTTAAAGCCATTATATTTTTTCAGCTATTCTTAATTTTGCACTTCTTGCTCTATTGTTTCTTTCAATTTCTTCTTCATTAGGAACAATAGGTTTTTTAGTAATTTCTTTAAATTCTAATTTTTGCCTTCCGAAAACATCTGTAATTGACTTATTCTCGAAGTTATTAAACTTTATAAAACTTTTTACAGGACGATCTTCCAAAGAGTGATAACTAATTACAACAAGTCTTCCTCCTTTTTTAAGTAATTTAGGACTTTGAATAAGAAATTTCTCTAAAACTTCAAGTTCTTTATTTGTTTCAATCCTTAATGCTTGATATACTTTTGCAAGAATTTTATAATCTTTATTTGTTTTTATTGTTTGGTTTATAATTAAATTTAACTGTTCTAAATCTTTTATTTGAGTTTCTTCTCTGAAACTTACAATTGCCGATGATAATTTATTTGCACTTTTAAGTTCTCCAAAATTTCTGAACATTTTTACTAAATCATCTTCTGAATAATTATTTAAAATATCAAGTGATGATTGTTTTGCATTTTTGTTCATTCTCATATCAGGTATTCCGCCTAAACGAAATGCAAAGCCTCTTTCTGCAACATCAAATTGATGTGATGACACTCCTAAATCGGCAAGTATTCCATCAACTTTACTATAACCTGCATATCTTAAAAAATTTGAAATATGCTTGAAGTTTCCTTGAAAAAAAATGAATTTATCTTTATAATCATTATTTGAGATTATTTTTTCGGCATTTTTTTTTGCATCTTCATCTTGGTCAAAAGCAATTAATTTCCCGGTTGTAAGTTTTTTTAATATTTCTTTTGAATGACCTCCACCACCAAAAGTAACATCAACATAAATGCCTTCGGGATTAATATTTAAGCCCTCAACAGATTGTTTTAACAAAACCGGTATGTGATATCCTATTTCCTTCATTTTATAAATTTATGAAATCACCTCCTATTATTTCTTCTGTAAGATTTGCAAAATCATCAGCTTCCATTTCATTTTTTTCATATTCATCTTTTGCCCACAATTCAATTTTTTGAATTTGACCTAAGAATGTAACTTCTTTTGTTATTTCAACACTTTCTAATAATCTTGAAGGAATAAGTATTCTATTATTTCCATCAAGTTTAAGTTCTGCAACTCCTTTAAAAAACTGCCTTAAAAATTCAGCATGTTTTCTGTTATAAGGATTTGTATTTTTTTTAATAAGCTCCACTTGTCTCTCCCACTCCTCCATTGTGTAAATTATAAGACATTTACTGTAAATATCTTTTTTAATGACAAATTTCCTTAAAGCATCCTCAGGCATTTGTTTAATAAATGCAGTAGGAAAGTTCACCCTTCCTTTTGCATCAATTTTACCTGAATATTCTCCTAAAAAATTAGTCATTTATTTTTACCTTTGTAATACGACACAAATATAAAACTTTTTACACCACTTCACACCACTTTACACCACTTTATAACACCAAAGAGTTATTAACAACACTAACATTCAATGAATTATATTGAAAAACAACAAATTAACATACACACCTAACAATTTTATGTTTATAAAAAAAATCAACAAAAAAAAATTTGAGCAATGAAAAGTGTTATTATCTTTGTGGAATATTTTTTTATTTGGTTAATAAATGGAGATTTTAGAAAATAAAAATGAAAAAACTAAGCTCATAGATATTGAGAAAGTTATTTCAGACAAAAATCCAAAACTATATAGAAGTATTCCTAAATTTGTTATTCGTTATATAAAAAAAACAATACACCAAAAAGACTTAAACAAGTTTATTCAAGCAAATAACGACAAATTTGGATTTGATTTTTTAAAAGAAACATTCATTGCATTTGATGTTAGTGCAGAAATTGTAAACAAAGAGAAACTTCCGGAAAACGGGAAATATATTTTTGTAGCAAATCATCCTATAGGAAGTTTTGACGGCTTACATTTAATAGGAATGTTATATGAAAAATATGGCAAAGTTAAGGCTGTTGTTAATGATGTTTTACTTAATTTAAAGAATCTTAATGATTTTTTTGTTGGGGTAAATTTGCATGGTTCAACTCCAAGAGAGCAGGTTGAAAATTTAAGCAAAATTTTTGAAATGGGAGTACCCGTTTTATTTTTCCCTTCAGGCAAGGTTTCAAGAAAAGAAAATGGCATTATTACAGATAAAGAGTGGAAAAAAACTTTTATTTCCAGAGCAATAAAACACAAACTAGATATTGTTCCTATACATGTTGAAGGACGACTTAGCAATAAATTTTACAGAATTGCTAACTTGCGAAAGAAAATTGGTATTAAATCAAATATTGAAATGTTTTTTTTGGTTGATGAAGTTTTTAAAATAAGAGGTAGCAAACTTAAAATTACAATTGGAGAAGCTATTTCTTACAAAACTTTTGACAACTCGAAAAATCATTACAATTGGGCACAAGAAGTTAAAGAACACGTTTATAAAATTGCTAAAAACCCGAATATAAAATTCACAACATAAAAAATAACACATGAAAAAAACTATTTTAATATTAGGCTTGATTATGTTTATTTCAGAATATTCTTTTTCGCAGGATATAGACATTTTTCAAAAGAAACAAAATGACAAGTTCAAATTTGAAGACATTAACCCTCAAATGAGCATTGATGAATACAGAATTTTATCACGCGATTTAAGAATGAAAGAAATGATGTATGCTATGGTAGTTCCGGGATATGTACATTTTTATGCAAAAGAAAAAAAGACAGGTTACGAATTATTAGCATTAAGACTTGCAGCATACGGAGGACTTGCATATATGATAGCATCTGACAAAGTTGACATTTCATTATTTAATAACACAGATTTAGATTTTACAAAAGATGATGTTCCTACATCTGACATAATTATTACATATGGTTCCATAGGATTAATATTCGGAACTTATCTTTTTGATTGGATACACGGTCAACATATTTTAAGAAAAAAACAAGAAAACATACGTTACAAATATAACATGAAAATGAATTTAGGTTTAGTTAATAACATGCAAGGAAATCCGGTGCCGGGTGTTTACTTTTACCTTCAATTTTAACTCAAAATCTTTTTCAAATTAAAAACTAAAATAATGAAAAAAATAATATACATATTAATATTTATATCTGTAATATTTGAAGTTAAATCTCAAAATATAGATACAGAAATAAAATATCTTATAAAAGTTAATAGCCAAAATAAAGATATAATAAAAGATAATTTAAGAAATGCTGAAATTTGTGCATACAAACTAATTCAAAATCCAGACTCTTTCAAA
>JAADEE010000080.1 GCA_013153575.1 Chlorobiota bacterium | reverse complement strand
TAGAAAAGCAACTTCAATTGCTGTTCTAGAAATTAATAAAATTTTAGCACGAAACAGATCAATATTACTTGAAATTCTAGGAAAAAACAAAACACAAATAAAGATTTCAAGATTTATACTTGATAAAAAAAAGTTTAATTATAAATATCACACACATCTTCATAGAAATGTAAATGGCAAACTATTATTTTATGTATACGATTTTGCTTGGATGGAATTTTCTGATAATGAAATTTTAATTGTTAAAAAGAAATAAATCATTATAACACAAAGAAAAATATGAATATTTTAAACATATTTGCATAACAAATAATAAAATACAAAATATGAAAACTCGAATTATCATAATATCAGTAATTTTATCTATACAAATATCTTTTTTAAAAGCTCAAAAGAACATTCTACAATCTGGCCCAATGTTAGGGTATTCTGAAATGAAAGAAGTAATGATTTGGGTACAAACCAAAAAAGAAGCAAATGTAAGAATACAGTATTACTTAAAAGATAATCCATCAATAAAACACTGGACAAACTCTATAAACACAAATAAAAACGAAGCATATACCGCTCATTTAATTGCCAATGAAGTTGAACCCGGCAACACATATAATTACGAATTATTCATAAACAATAAAAAAGTTGATTTTTCATATCCAACAGAATTCCAAACATTACAACTTTGGAAATGGAGAACAGATCCTCCAGAAATTAACTTTGCTGCAGGAAGTGGAACTTATATTAATGAAGAAAAATATGACAGACCAGGAAAAGGATATGGAGGAAATTATAAAATATTTAAAAGTATTACAGAAAAGAAACCGGATTTTATGCTTTGGCTTGGAGATAATATTTATTTAAGAGAAGTTGATTGGAATACAAAAACAGGAATAAATCACAGATATACACATACTCGCTCAACAAAAGAAATGCAAGAACTTCTGGCAAGTATACATAATTATGCAATCTGGGATGATCATGACTATGGCCCAAACAATTCTGACAAAGGTTTTTGGAATAAAAATGAAACTTTAAAAGCCTTTGAACGCTTTTGGGCAAATCCGTCTTATGGAGTTGGAGACATAAAAGGAGCAATTACTTTTTTTAACTGGGGTGATTGTGATTTTTTTATGCTTGATAATAGATATTACCGTGACCCAAATAATCTCATAAAAGAAAACAAAACAATTTTAGGAAAAAAACAACTTCAATGGTTAAAAGATGCACTTGTAAGTAGCAACGCAAATTTTAAATTTGTTGTAATGGGAGGACAAATATTAACAACTGCCGGACTTTTTGAGGTTTATTCAAACTACGGATTCTCAAAAGAAAGAGCTGAAATAATAGAATTTATTCATAACCAAGAAATTAGAAATGTAATTTTTATCACAGGAGATAGGCATCATTCAGAAATTAATGTTTTAGATAGAGCTTACAAACCTCTCATTTATGACATAACATGTTCATCATTAACATCACATGCAGCTTCTAAAAAAGACAATGAAATAAATCCCCTTAGAGTTAAAGGCTCATTAATTAATGAAAATAATTTTACAACATTTAATATTAAAGGAAAAGAAGATGCAAGAATTCTAACAGTTACATTTTATAATAAAAATGGTAAAAAAATATTTGACTATGAAATAAAATATGAAAGTAAAGAAGATAGAATTAACACAAAAAACATTGAACCTAAATCTAAAAACAAAAAACAAAACTAAATTTTATTCCCATATTTAAATTATCAAATTCACAAAATTTTTAAACTTATAAGCAATTAAAAGTCAGCAATAACAACAACAGGGCAATGGTCGGAATGTTTTACATCAGGAAGAATTGATGCATCCTTAATACTATCATTTAAATCTTCACTAATCATATGATAATCAATACGCCACCCTTTGTTGTTGTTTCTTGCATTTGCACGATAACTCCACCAACTGTAATTATGTGGTTCTTGATTAAATTTTCTAAAACTATCAATAAATCCATCATCTACAAATGATTGAAACCAATCACGCTCTTCAGGTAAAAAGCCCGATGTTTTTTGTTGCTTTGTTGGGTTATGAATATCAATCCAAAGTCGGCAAATATTATAATCACCTGAAATAATAAGTTTTTTTCTAGTCTTTTTTAACTCATTTACATATTCTTGAAAATCAATAAGCCATTGCATCTTAAACGCTTGCCGTAAATCGCCACTTGAACCGGAAGGATGATAAACACTAATTACAGAAACATCACCAAAATCAGCTCTAATAAATCTTCCTTCATTATCATATTTTTCAATTCCCATTCCATATTCAACATGATCTGGTTTTATTTTAGATAAAATTCCAACGCCACTATAACCTTTTTTTTGTGCAGAAAACCAATATGATTTATAACCTAATTTTTCAAAAAGTTCAGAATCTATTTGTTCCGGTTGTGCTTTTGTTTCTTGAATGCAAACAATATCAGGATTTTCCTCTTTTAACCATTCGGCAAAACCTTTTTTTAAAGCTGCCCTGATTCCATTTACATTATAAGATATTATTTTTTTCATTATCAAGAATTTATATCAATTAAACCTTCCGGAAGATTAAAAATAATTTTTTTATTTATAGAATCAATTTCAACAAGAAACTCGTCATTTATTGGTATTAAAATTTCATTACTGTCATTAAAAACTGTAAGAATAGGGTTTGAAGGAATATTTAAAAATTCACCGGCTTTTCCAATAAAAATATCAGAATCATAAACATTATATCCATCAAGAGTATCAAAAATATTTTCATCATTAATTTTGTGAGTTATGTTCTCTTTAGGAAGAAGAATTTTGCATTTTATTAGCTCCTTTATTTCTTTATCAGAATCTAAATTATCAAATTTAACAATTGCACTTGATTTTTTAAATGGTTTTGGCGGGTAAGAAAAGAAAAACGGAACAAATATTCCATCTATTTCAATGAAAATATGTTCCGTTTTAATAAGGTTGTCGAAGTCAGTTGACAATTTTATAACCAATTCTCCTTTATATCCGTGAGCTTTTGCAATTTCACCGATTTTGATTAAATCAAGTTCGGAAATTGGTATCATAAATTAGTCTTCTTTTTTCTCTTCAGTTTTTGCATCTTCTGCAACAACTTCTTCAGTAGTTTCTTCTACTTCTTCTTCAGCATTTTCAGCAGCTTCTTCTGCTTTTGCAGCTTCAGCTTCTTCAGCTACTTTTTTAGCTAATGCTTCAGCTCTTGCTTTATTAATTTCAGCTTCAAATTCAAGTTGTTTTTCATAAGCAGCTTTTTCTCCGGCTTTAAGCTTATCTTTTTTAGCTTGGATTTTTTGCTCTTTTGCAGTTTTCCATGCGTTGAATTTAGTTTCAACTTCAGCTTCAGTTAAAGCGCCTTTTGCAACACCTTTAATTAAATGATTTTTGTACAAAACTCCTTCATATGAAAGAATTGCACGGCAAGTGTCTGTTGGTACTGCTCCATTTCTAAGCCATTTTAAAGCTTTTTCAAAATTTAGATCAATAGAGGCAGGATCGGTATTCGGGTTATACGAACCGATTCTCTCAATGTACCTACCGTCACGCGGTGCCCTGCTGTCTGCTGCGACAATGTAATAGAATGGTCTTCTTTTACGACCATGTCTTGCTAGTCTGATCTTTACAGGCATATTTATTTATTTTAGTTAATTAAAAAATGACTGCAAATTTAGGTTTTAATTTTTATCAAACAAAAGTTTAATGAGTTTATTTTAAGAAAATTGTGTTTGTTTAAGTTTTTTATGTAAAAAAGGCACTAAAATTAAATTTTAGTACCTTTTTGTACCTGAGGCCGGGATCGAACCGGCACGATATTGCTATCATTGGTGTTTGAGACCAACGCGTCTACCAATTCCGCCACTCAGGCATTAATTAGGATTGCAAAAGTAATTTATTAATTGTTTTTTTCAAAAAAAACTTAATTAATTCATGAATAATAATTTTGCAACTTGAGTTTGTGTGCCATCTTCATTTGTACAAAATATTAAATAAACTCCTGAGTTAACTTTTCGTCCATCAAAAGTTTTACCATCCCAAATTGCTTGTCCGCCTAATGCAGTTGTTTCATAAACTACATTACCGGAAATGTCTGTAAACTTAACATTTACTTCATCAGCTAATCCTGTTACTGTAATTTTTCCTGAATAATTTGAACGAATTGGGTTTGGAAAAACATAAACATTACTAAATGTTTCATCGGCTTTTGTTGCATCACTTCTATAAGATACTATTCCTTTATCTGTTAAAATAAAAACTTCTCCACTTATATGGTTTATTGCAATATCGTTTATTGTATTTGAAGGTAAAGGACTATTGTAAATATTAAAACTTAGAATTTCTTCTTTACCATTTTCTGACATTAAAAAAATTCCTGCACTTTTTGTTGCAATCCATTTTCTGTTTGCTCCGTCAACTTCAATATCTGTAACTTCATTTGTTGCAAAAAGATACTGTTCTGTAGTATCATTTCCGTATGATGTAAGCTGCACCTTATCGGCATAAAAACCTGACTCAAAAACACTTGATGGATTATAATAAATTGCAACTCCATCATCTGTTCCTATCCAAACATTTTCGTTTTTATCTTGCGTAATTGCTGTAACTGTACTCGATATTAAATTCCCATTACTTTCTATTGGACTAAATCGCCTAAATGTATCATCTGTTTTATCAAGTGGTGTGTTATTATCGTTTAAAACTAACATACCTCTACCTTCTCCTAACAAAAACCATTTATTATTATCTTGAGTTACTAAAATATCTGTTGGTGCATCTTCTGTAATTAGTCCGTTAAAGTTAAAGCTTTGCCATTCATTCTTTTCCGTCTTTACTGAAATTGGTTCCGGTACATAATGATTAGTAGCCCATAAATTATTATTTTTATCAAAAGCTAATGCTGTTATTCTTAAGTAACCATAGTCATAACCGGGTATTGCTTGAAGTGTACTGTTAGTTTGATTAAAACTTTCTGTAAATTCATTATTCTTAAATTCAAAAATACCATAACCAAATGCTCCAATAAAAATGTTATCAGGATTATTTGGATTTATTGCTATTGAATAAAAATTTCTTGCAGTATCTTTACTAACTCCATAAGTTTGCCATTCTTCATTTTCAAAAACATTATATTCAGGATTATACCATGCTGTAGCTCTATCATTTCCATTTGTTGTTATCAGCTTATTTTCAAAAATCTCACAATGTGCAGTTTCATTACTAATAGGACCATTTGGATATGTATGATTTAAATTACTTTTAGTACCGAATACTAAACCTGAGCTTGCATCACTAATATAAAATGTATTATTATCAAAAACTGATGAAGTTTTATTTGAATACACATAAGATTTTTTATCAGGAAAACTATAATTTCCTATTTCTTTAATAAGGTCAAGATATTTATCATACACATAGGCATTTCCTCGTGTTGTGATAACTATGTTATCATCTGAGCTTGTAATTGATTTTAATTTGTATAAGTCTGTTTTAAAGGTAGTCCAGTTTTCATTATTTAATTTATAGATGCTACTATTGTAAAGTTCATCTTCATAAGCAGCATACAAACTATTATTAAAGTTATTTAGCAATATAAATTTTAACGAACTATTTGGTACAGAACTATCTACTTGCCAATTTCTATAATCTGCAAGATTTGTATTTTCAGTATTTGCATAAAAAAGACCTTCGTCTGTTGCTGCATAAATTTTATTATTAAAAATTGCGACATCATTTATGTTAATATATGAAGAATTTTCACCGATAAAATATGTATCAGAAATTTCAACTTTATTTGTATTTAAAACAACTATTCCAAATCCGCAAGACAGATATGCAATATCGTCATAAAATGAAATTTTATTTATTGTTTTATCATTACTAATTTGTTTTCGTTTAATTTCAGAAATATTATAAATAGTATTATCTTTTATAATATCAATGTTTGAGTTTTTGTATGCAATTACAAGTGTATTATTAAATTTATTATATGCAATTGTTTGTATTTCACTGTCAGAAAGCCCTTTGCTTTTTGTTATAGTCTCAATTAAGCCTTCTTCTTTATCATAAGAAAAGATACCAAGCTCACCTGCAACATAAATTTTATCTTTGCCATCAGTAAGAGTTAATGAATTTTTATATGAAAAATGTTCACGCCAAGTTCCAACTTCTATTTGGGCAAAAACATTTAAAAATGGTGTTAATAATAATGAAACAGATAGTAATATTTTTAAAATACGCATTAGTTTTATCTTATTATGAATTACTTCAAAACGAATAATTTGCAATAAAATTGCTTAAATATTTTTTAAAAACTCAGCAAGTTTTGATGTTGCAATTCCTCTATGGCTTATTTTGTTTTTAACTTCAGGAGCTAATTCTGCAAAAGTTTTATTATATCCTTCCGGCTGAAAAATTGGGTCGTACCCAAAACCGGAACTTCCTTTTTGTTCTTTTAAAATTTTGCCTTTTATAATTCCTTCAAATTGATATTCTTTTCCATCAATTATTAGAGAAATTACTGTTTTAAATTGTGCATTTCTATTTTCAACACCTTCAAGTTTTTCTAAAACCTTTTTTACATTGTCTTGAAATGTACAGTTTTCTCCAGCATATCTTGCAGAATAAACACCCGGTTCTCCATTTAGTGCATCAATTTCTAAACCTGTATCGTCTGCAAAACAATTTATTTTATATTTTTCATAAACATAATGTGCTTTTTGTGAAGCATTTCCTTCAATTGTGTTTTGAGTTTCAGGAATATCATCAAAACATTCAATATCTTTAAGACTCAATATTTCAAAATCATCATTAATTATTTTTGTAACTTCCTCGAGTTTATGTGCATTATTTGTTGCAAAAACTAATTTCATTTTCTTATTTTTTCAATTATAATATTTTATTTTCCTGTATGACCAAAGCCTCCGGCTCCTCTTTTTGTTTCTGACAAAGTATCAACTTCTTCCCAAGTAACTGTTTCATGTTTTGCAATTACCATTTGGCAAATTCTTTCACCATCTTTAATAGTAAAATTTTCATTAGATAGGTTTACCAAAATAACACCTATTTCGCCTCTGTAATCTGCATCAATTGTTCCCGGTGAATTTACAATTCCTATACCATGTTTATAAGCTAAACCACTACGTGGACGGATTTGTGCTTCATAACCTTCGGGCAATTCAATAAAAATTCCTGTTTTTACAAGTTTTCTTTCAAGAGGTTTTAAAATAATATTTTCATTAATATTTGCTCTTAAATCCATTCCTGCAGAAAATGCGGTTTCATAAGCCGGCAGTTGATGTTTCGATTTATTAACTATTCTTACATTCATTTGTTTTTATTTTTTGATGGTTCAAATATCAAAATAAATTTTAGAAATCCGAATGAAATTGTTTAATTTGTTTTTTTTAATATCAAAAAATTTAAATTTATATAAAAATGGGTGAATTATTAAAACAAACCTTAAGAGATTCTAAAAAAGCAAGATGGACGGCTCTTATAATTTTGTCGTTTACAATGTTTGCAGGGTATCTTTTTACAGAAATTATATCTCCTCTTAAACCAATTCTTGAAAAATCTTATGGATGGGATAGTACAGACTTTGGAACTGTAACAAGTTTTTACGGCTTTTTCAATGTTTGGTTTATGATGTTGATTATCGTTGGAGTTTTACTTGATAAATTTGGAATACGATTTAGTACAATAAGCTCTGTTCTAATAATGATAGCCGGAGGAACTTTAAAATATTTGGCTTTTAAATTAGATTTTGACCCTGATTCAACTGTGAATTTCTTATTTTTATTTGAAATGAAAACTCCTATTTTTCTTGCATCAATGGGATATGCATTATTTGGAGTTGGTGTTGAATATGCAGGAATAACCGTTTCTAAAGCTGTTGTAAAATGGTTTAAAGGTAAAGAAATGGCAACAGCAATGGGTATGCAAGTTGCAATTGCAAGACTTGGTTCTTTTATTCCTTTAGCATTTGGTGCAAAATTAGCAAAAATGTATGATGTTCCTACTGTTATTTTAGGTGCTGTTATAATGCTTGTAGTTGGTCTTATTGCTTTTTTCTATTATAATATTTTAGATAAAAAATTAGACGAACAATTAGGCGAACAAGCAAATGAAAATGATGAAGAAGATAAATTTGAATTTAAAGATTTAAAAGTAATATTTAACAATAGAGGTTTTTGGTTAATTGCTACACTTTGTGTGCTTTTTTATTCAGCAGTTTTCCCATTTTATAAATATGGACCGGATTTAATGGTTAATAAATTTGGAGTTTCAGAAGATTGGGCAGGAGTATTACCAAGTTTAGTTCCTGTAGGTACAATGTTATTAACACCTTTCTTTGGTGGAATTTATGATAAAAAAGGTAAAGGTGCTACAATTATGATTATTGGTGCTATTTTATTAATATTTGCTCATGTTGTATTCTACTTACCATTTATAACAAGTGTTGTTTTTGCATTTTTTAATGTTTTAGTGTTAGGAGTTGCATTTTCATTAGTTCCTTCTGCAATGTGGCCATCTGTTCCTAAAATTATTCCTGAAAAACAATTAGGTAGCGCATATGCTGCAATTTTTTGGATTCAAAATTTAGGTCTTTGGGGAATTCCTTTATTGGTTGGAATTGTATTAGATAAAACAAACCCAGGCGTTGCTGCTGCTAAAAATGCAGGAGAAAATGTTACATACGATTACCAAACAACTTGGACAATATTCGTTGGTTTAACAGTATTAGCATTGCTTGTTGCAATTCTATTAAAAGCTGAAGATAAAAGAAAAGGTTACGGTTTGGAATTACCAAATATAGAAGAATAAAATATTATATCGAACTCACGTTATTAACTTGTATGTGTTTAATTAAAAGTCAGAGTAAAATTTTGCTCTGACTTTTTTTGTTTGTTTATTTCATTAGGAAATTGTATGTTTGTAAAATTAGTTTGCTTATATACAGTAAATTAACTCAATTATTTATAAATAATTAAGAATTGAAAGTTAAAAGAGTAAAGTTCAAAGTGTTATATCGTAATTTGCCTAAAATTTTACAGCTAAAATTTGGCTTATGAAAATATATAAACAAAAGATAGCTAAACTTTTAACATTCAACTTATTAACAAGAAAAATTTACAACACCTTTTAAACAGAAAAATGAACAGATTTATACTAATTATTGCAGTTTTATTTTCAACTTCAATTTTTGCACAAAAAAACATTTCTGAAAAAGAAATAAAAAAAATAAAGACTTATTACAAAAAAAATAACACTTACTACAAGGCTGTTACAAATGCCGTATCAAACAATAAAATTAAAGATTTAGCATTAAACAGAGAAAATGTAAAGAAATTCGACCACGAATTTAAATATAAAGTTAATGTAAAAGGTATAACTAACCAAAAATCATCTGGAAGATGTTGGATGTTTACAAGTCTTAATGTCCTTCGTCCTAAAGCAATTGACAAATTTAATATTGAATCTTTTGAATTTTCAACAAACTATCTTTATTTCTGGGATATTTTTGAAAAATCAAACCTTTTCCTTGAAGGAATTATTGAAACAAGAAACTTAAAAATTGATGACAGAAAAGTTGATTGGCTTTTTAGTAACATTGTTGGTGATGGTGGCGTTTGGAACTCCTTCATAAATTTAGCTGATAAATATGGCATAGTTCCAAAAGATGCAATGCCTGAAACACATTCAAGTGAAAATACTTCAATGATGATTCGTTTAATTAAACGAAAATTAAGAGAAGATGCAATAAGATTAAGAGCAACAAAAGGAGATGATAACATTTTAAGAAAACACAAAATTGAAATGTTAGGCGATATTTACAAAATGTTAGCAATTAATTTAGGAGTTCCTCCAACAGAATTTGAATGGAGGTATAAAGATAAAGATGGTAATTTAAGCCCTTATAAAAAATATACTCCAAAATCATTTATGAAAGAAGTTATTGGCGACTTTAATTTCAATGATTACATTATGTTAATGGATGACCCAACAAGGCCATATTACAAATTATATGAAATTGATAAAGACAGAAATGTTCTTGAAGGCAGAAATTGGAAATTTATAAATCTTCCTGCAAAAGAAATAAAAAAATATGCATTAAAATCAATTAAAGCAAATGAAGCAATGTATTTCTCATGCGATGTAGGAAAACAACTTAATAAAAAAGAAGGTATTCTTGACATTAATAATTATGACTACGAATCACTTTTTGATGTTAAATTTAGAATGAATAAAAAAGAACGTATTTTATCTCACGAAAGTGGTTCAACTCATGGAATGGCATTAGTAGGAGTAGATGTTGACAATAATGAAAAACCAACAAAATGGTTGCTTGAAAATAGTTGGGGAGCATCATCAGGACATAATGGTTATTTAACTATGACAGACCGTTGGTTTGATGAATACATGTTTCGTATTGTTGTTTTGAAAAAGTTTATTGATGAGAAAACATTAAAAATTCTTAATCAAAAACCAACTATTTTACCTCCATGGGATCCTATGTTTAAATCTGACAATTAAAAACTAACCAAAATTCAAATAATGAAACTTAAAGTTATTAGTTTAATCGCTATTTTATTTGTTCTTTTTCAAGGATGTTCTGTCCTTAAAAATAGCAATTTAGAAATGGTGCAATTAACCGAAGATTTTATTGAAGGTGATATTTTTGCCGAAAGTATTGACTTTTATGAACGTTCATTAATCGATAACCCAAATGATGCTGATGCAAGTTACAAAATGGGTTTTGCCCTTTTAAATACAAAAGGGCGTGAAAAAGAATCAATTCAATACTTTAAAAAAGCAAAAGAATTATCAAACACAAAAAAAGCAAGAGGAAAATATATTGAAAGTTCATTTCAGTTAGCAAGGGCATATAAAGCTGCATATTTATTTGACGATGCATTAGCAGAGCTTTCAAACTTAAAAGCTTATGTTGAAAAAGACGAACTTTTAAGTACAATTGTTGACAGGGAAATTATGAAGTGCGAATCCGGTAAACGATTGTTTAAAAACAAAATAAACTTTACAATAACTAATTTAGGAGATTCCATTAACTCAAAATATCAAGACCACAGTCCTGTAATTTCTGCTGATGAATCTTTGCTTATTTTTACATCGAGAAGACCAAATGGCTGGACTGAAGAAATTGATGAAGACGGCAACTACAATGAAGACATTTTTTATTGTGAGAAAAAAGAAGACGGAACATGGTCAAAACCCAAAAGTATAGGTCTTAATATTAACACAAAAAAGCATGAAGCATCAATTGGTTTATCAATAGACGGTCAGCAACTTTTTATTTATAAAGATGATGATTACGGAAGTATTTATACAAGTTTTTATGAAAAAGGAGAATGGAGCAAACCTCAAAAATTAGGACCAAACATTAACACTTCGGAAAGAGAAACTCATGCATCATTATCAGCTGATGGCAAATTACTATACTTTACAAGCGACAGACCCGGAGGTTTTGGAGGATTAGATATTTATGTTTCAGAAAAATTAAAAAACGGAGTTTGGGGACCTGCACGAAATTTAGGTAATGCTATAAATACAAAATATAACGAAGAAGGTCCATTTATTCATCCTGATGGAAAAACTTTATATTTCAGTTCAAAAGGGCACGAAAATCTTGGAGGTTACGACATTTTCAAATCTACAAAAACTGAATTTGGCACATGGACAAAAGCTGAAAACATAGGCTATCCTATTAACACTATTGGAAATGATGTTTTCTACGTTCCTACAGCTGATGGACAAAGAGCATATTATTCTTCTGCAAGAAGTAAAGACAGTAAAGATAATGATTTATACCTAATAACTTTAGATTCTGTAAAACGCTCTGACATAACAGTAATGATTGGTAAAGTATTTGCAAAATGTTCTGCTGAAATACCAAATGCATCAATTACAATTAAAGATACTGAAACTCAAGAGTCTTACAATGTAAAACCAAATCATAAAAACAAAAGATTTATTTTTATTGCAAAATGGGGAAAAACATACAAAATAGCTGTAAAAGTAAATGGAGAATATGTATTTACAGACAAATTAACCATACCTGTTGATAATGCTCCTAAAATGATGAAATACAAAACTATTCGTTTAGATCCGGATTCTAATTGTGAGTAAAAATATAAAAAAGATGGTTTTAATTAATCATCTTTTTTTAGTTGAGAAAAAACGTAAATTTATTTCTTTAAGAAGCTTTAAAATATCATCTTCAATAATTTTATAATTTGCAAATTCTTTATTTTTATAAATGAAGAAAATATTTAAGGTTTCAGAATTGTTGTCTGTATAAATAATATTTTTATTTAATCTATAAGCCTCTCTAATTAGTCTTTTTAGTTTATTTCTATCTACTGCTAATTTAAATAACTTTTTAGGAACACTAACTCCTACTTTATGTAATTTTTGGTTTTGTTTATTTGTTTTTATTACTTTAACATTTAAATATTCAGAATAAAAAAATATCCCGTCATTAAAAATACGGGATATTTCTTTTTTACTCTTTATCTTTTCAATTTTCGAAAAAGTATTTTTCAATTCTAACATTTAATTGTGTTCATTAATAAACTTTTCAATTGCCATAGTCATTGAAGGATTTTCCTTTGTTGGAGCACTAATATCAAGTCTTAAACCTGCTTTTTTTACCGCATTTGCTGTTGTTTTTCCAAGTGCTGCAATTATTTTTTCGTTTTGCTGAAAATCCGGGAAATTATCAAATAATGAAGTAATTCCAATAGGACTAAAAAACACAATCATATCATAATAAATATCTGATAAAGAAGATAAATCAGAACTAACAGTTTCATACATTACTGCTTTTGTGAAACTAAAACCTTCTTTTTTAAGTTTTTTAGCAATAGTTGGTTTATGAACTTTTGCTACGGGCAATAAAAATTTTTCATTTTTATGTCTTGCCATAATTCCCATTAACTCATCAAAAGTTTTTTCGGCAAAAAATATTTTTCTTTTTCTGTAAGTAATATATTTCTGTAAGTAATATGCAATACTTTCAGTAACGCAAAAAAACTTCATTGCAATAGGAATTGTAAGTCTCATTTCCTCAGCAAGTCTGAAATAATTATCAACTGCCGACTTACTTGTCATAATAACAGCAGAGTGTTCTAAAAGGTTTACTTTTTGTTTTCTGAACTCTCTTACATCATGCCCTAATACTTCAATAAAAGGAATAAAATCAATTTGAACATCATATTTTTTCGCAATATCGAAGTATGGCGATTTTTCATTCTGAGGTTTAGGTTGTGAAACTAAAATTTTTTTAATCTTCAAAACAAAAGAATTTAAGTTAGTATTTTCCTGATTAACACCTAAATAAGCAATAAAATCTTTGCAATATAAATTAATGGTATTATTTCAAGGGTGCAAAGGTATAAAAACAAGTACAAAATATTAAGATGTTTGCTAATATTTATTTTAAATAATCGAATTATTTTCAATAAAAAAAATATAATCAGTAATAAAAT
>JAADEE010000164.1 GCA_013153575.1 Chlorobiota bacterium | reverse complement strand
CTGATTTTATTATTTCGGAGCTTAAAAAATTTAAGCTGAAAAAGTTTTCTAAAAAGTATATTCAAAATTATAAGTTAAATACAAATACCTTTTGCGGAAAAAATGAACTTGCAATTAATGATATTAGTTTAAAACCTGCTGTTGATTTTCTTATTTCTGCATCTTCTTGTTCTATAACAGGTAAATACGAGGTTTTAGAAATGAAAAAGGAAATTATTTCGGATAGCCTTAAATTTTATAACTTCATAAAACAAGACTTTTCAAACAAAGTTATTTTAATTGATACTTTAGGACTTAATGACAAAACTTTTTCCGATGCATATAATTACATAACTCAAAGAAACATATTAAAAGCAAAAGCAATTATAAAAATTGAAGATGGCAATCTTACTTTTGTTCCTTCGCAAATACAAAAAGATTTTGCATTAATAATTCTTAAAAGAAAGGCATATACTCAAAAAATAAATTCCGTAAAATTAGATATTGAGGCAAATTTTTTAAAGAATTACAAAACTCAAAATATTATTGCATATATTGAAGGTAAATCAGATACAAGCATTGTGCTTTCTGCACATTACGACCATATCGGTCATATGGGAGCAAATACATTTTTTCCGGGGGCAAATGATAACGCAAGTGGAGTTTCAATGTTGCTAACTTTGGCAAAATACTTTTCTGAAAGAAAAGAAAAACCAAAATACAATATTGTTTTTATGTTTTTTAGTGGTGAAGAATTAGGTTTGTTGGGTTCAAAATATTATTCTGAAAATCCATTGTTTCCGTTAAGCAAAATTAAATTTTTGATGAATTTAGATATGGTTGGTAGCGGCGACAAAGGGATTAAAGTAGTTAATGGTTCTGTTTTCAGAAAAGAGTTTGATAGATTGTCTGAAATTAATACAAAGAATAATTATTTACCTGCTGTAAAAATAAGAGGTGCTGCTGCAAATAGCGACCATTATTTCTTTTACGAAAAAGGTGTAAAATCATTTTTTATTTACACTTTGGGTGAATATAAGGAATATCATAACATAAATGATAAACCTGATAACTTGTTGCCTTTTAAAGAGTTCGAAGGGTTGAGCCTGTTGTTAGTCGATTTTGTTAATTCATTTTAGAATAAATCTTGATTTGTTAAATCTTTACTAAATAAAAAATGTTACATAACCTAATAAAACAAAACAGAACTTATAGAAGATTTTACGAAGATGTTAAAATTTCAGAAACTGATTTGCTTTCATTTATTGAACTTGCTCGTTTATCATCTTCACCACGAAACAGGCAATCTTTAAAATTTTACTTTTCGAATAAAGAAGATACAAACGAAAAGATTTTTGAAACTTTAAGTTGGGCAGGAGCACTGCCAAATTGGAAAGCCCCCCAAAAAGGAGAAAGACCTTCGGCATACATTATTATTTTGGGTGATAATTCAATACTTCCGAAAGTTGAAAAATCGTATCATGAGGTTGCAAGCGGAATTGTTGCACAATCAATAATGCTTGGTGCTACCGAAAAAGGTTTTGGTGGTTGTATTATTGCAGCAATAAAAAGGAAGCAACTAAAAGAATGTTTGGAATTGCCTGAATATCTTGATGTTTTGCTTGTTCTTGCAATAGGCAAACCAAAGGAAAATGTTATTTTAACAGAAATGCCAGAAGACGGGAATTATAATTATTGGAGAGATGAAAAGCAAAATCATTATGTTCCAAAAAGAAGTTTGGAAGAAATTATTGTTAAATAAAAGTCAGATTTGCTAAATCTTCAAGATTTAGCAAATCTAATAATACTCAAAACAAAAAATCTTTATACTTTTACCTCTGTAATCTTTTAACTAAAAAAATGACTAAAAAAAATATAGCAGTACTTGCAGGAGGAAATTCTTCGGAATATTTTATATCATTAAAATCAGCAGAAACAATTGCTAATGAGCTTGATAAAGAAAGATATAATGTTTATACAGTTCAAATAAAAGGCAACGAATGGACTTTAATAAATGACTTAAATTGCGGACTAATAATTCATAAAAACGATTTTAGTTTTACTGATAGAGGACAAAAAGAAAAATTTGATCTTGTAATTTCTGCAATTCATGGAACACCCGGTGAGGATGGTTTACTTCAAGCATATTTTGATATGATTGGTATGCCTTACCTTGGCAGTGGGGTTTTAGCATCTTCTTTAACTTTCAGTAAGTTTTATTGCAATACTTTTCTTAATAATTTTGATATTGTAAATATTGCAAAATCGGCACTTATAAGAAAAGGAACTGAGGTAAACACAGATGAAATTATTGAAGAATTAGGATTACCATGTTTTGTAAAACCAAATGCAGGAGGTTCAAGTTTTGGTATTTCAAAAGTTAAGAAAAAAGAAGACTTGCAAAAAGCAATTGAAGATGCTTTTAAAGAAAGTGATGAAGTTATTATTGAAGAATTTATTGAAGGGCAAGAAATACAATGTGGAATTTTTAAAACAAAAGAAAATGAATTTAAACTTCCTTTGGTAGAGATAGTTCCTAAAAATGACTTTTTTGATTATCAAGCAAAATACGACCCAAATTTTTCAGAAGAAATTATTCCTGCAAGAATTTCAGAAGAGCTTACAGAAAAATGTCAAGACATAACTTCTGAGCTTTATGATGCATTAAATTGCAAAGGAATTGTTCGCATGGATTTTATTTTAAAAGATGGTGAATTTTGGTTTTTAGAAGCAAATACAATTCCCGGAATGACTGCAGAAAGTCTTGTTCCGCAAATGATACGCAAATCAGGATTAACAGTTAAAGAAGTTTTTAACTTGTTGATTGATGATGTTTTGGGTGTTTGATGTTTTTATGTGGTATTACAAAATATGTAAAGTTTTATGAAGCTAAACTTTACATATTTTATTATCACTAATTTTCTTCTAATTTAATTTTTATAAGAATATCTTCTTTATTCTTTTTGTAAAGTTCTAATAATACTTCTTCTTCATTTAGTTTAAAAAGTCTTGAAACCATAAATT
>JAADEE010000234.1 GCA_013153575.1 Chlorobiota bacterium | reverse complement strand
GTATAGGAAGAAACGATAGAGAAACAGCAGAAAAAGCATTAAAACAAATTAAAAGATTTGCAAAATTATTAGCATTAAGAGACCAAGAATGTGAAGATAGTAGAGGATATGAATTTGTAAGAGACAAATATAATTATTATATATGTTTTGATAAATTATTAGGAGGTTATTTTGTAGGTTCAAAAACAAAACAATTTATCTATACTGTTTATTTCAAAACAAGAGAAGATGCTCAAAAAATATGCGATATTTTAAATTCATGTAGATTTGATTTAGAAGGAGAATAAAATGACAAGAGAAGATGCAAATATTTATTTATTGAATAATTCTGTTTTAGATGAAAATGAAAATACTGTAGTGCCTTATATCCTTGCAATAGAAATAATAGATAAAATTTACGAAGACTTTGAAAGTGGAATATGCGAAAATTGTAGATTTTATAGCAACACCTATAAAACATGTAATAATATAAAAAATACTAAAATGTTAGGATTTACATTAACTGAAATAGATTTTGATTTTGGATGCAATAGATTTGAAAAGAAAGAAAAATGAAATTTTTAAAAAAAGGATAAGAGATGAAAGAAATTAAGTTTAGAGCATGGAATAAAAAAGAAAAATGTTTATTTCAAGTTACAGGAATGAACTTCGAAAGCAATGGCAGTATATATTCAGTTTCACCAGACCAAGGTGGAAGTTGGTATTTAGTTGGTGATGAAGTTGAATTAATGCAATACACAGGGTTAAAAGACAAAAACGATAAAGAGATTTATGAAAATGATATTGTTAGAGATGAATATGGTTCTAAATATGAGGTGTTTTATAAAGAAGAATTGGGTAGTTACGCTTTAATTGATAAAAATGGTTTAGTTGAAAAGCCTATAAAAACATTCAAATATGATTGTGAATATGAACCACCAAAAAAATTAACAATCATAAGAAATACTTTTGAAAATAAAAAATTATTAAATAAGTAGCAAAGATAAATTATGAAAATAGGTATTGGCAAAAAATACAGATATGATACTAGCAATTTTACATATTTCAATCCAATTAAAAATAAACATTTAGAAATATGTAAGCTAGTATATATAAGTTGTTGTGTTAGCAATTATGGTGAAGCAAAATTTAAAGATGGAGAAATTTATCCTGTAATATTGGAATATCTTATTCCAATTGAAGATATCGAACTTAATAAGTTATTAAAAGAAAAGAAAAAAATCAGTATATTTGATTTTGAAGGAATAATAAAATAATTAAAGTTAGAGAAATAAATAAACAATTAAGAGCAATCAAAAAAATGTTTAAAAATAATGATTTAGAAATTGCTAAAAAATTATTATGTCCAAAATGTGGTTATGCTGGAGATATAGTTCCAGTAGAAGGAGAAATTTATCATGATGGAACTATAAATCCTCCACATTTTGAATGCCTTGAGTGTTATTTTAAAGGTTTTGAACACGATTTCAAAAAAAGGACTAAAAGTGAACAAAATAATTAAGAAAATTATAGAAAAAACTCAATACAAAGGAAATAATGATCCAAATGTAAAACAAATAAGTGCTTCACAATTTGGAGATGAATTATTACAAATATGGCTAAGATATAAATATGGAGTTATTCCAAATGAGAAATTCACTCAATCAACACTTGGTTCTTTGGTTCATATAGGAATTCAAGAAATCGTTAAACATGAACCAGAAATTGAAGTTGAAAAAGATGTTTTAGTTAAATTTTCTAATGGATGGACTTTGAGTGGATCGATTGATATCGTAGATAATAAAGAAAAAGTTATTTATGATATTAAAGTAACAACAAATTATACATTGGAAAATATATTAAAAAATAAAGATCATAACTATATATGGCAATTGTCTGTATATAGATATTTAATGAAAGAGTTAACAGGAATTGATTACAATACTAAATTATTAATGATCCTGAAAGATGGAAATGAATTTGATAACAGAAAACAAGCATCTACTCCTCATTTTGAAATAGTAAACATAGAACCAAAAACTTATTCTGATATTGAAAGCAAATTTAATGAAATAGTTGATAAGTTAGAATTACATGAGGAGATTGGCTCTTATCCAGAACAATGTAAGGATTTATGGATAAGAAAACTTAAAAATGGAAAAATAATAAAAAAGAAATGTGAAATATATTGTTCATATAAAGATGTATGTCCTTATTACAAAAAAAATGAAAATATTAACAATATTAGATTTTAAATAAAAAGGATAAAAATGTCAGTAAAACTAATTTATTCATCACCTATTTGGTTGATAGCAAACGGAATTAGACAAAGCCACGATAATCATCATCTTAGCGATTCTTATATGATAAATGGAAAAGAAAAAGCTAGTTGCGTAAAATGTGGATCAGTTGGTTTATGGAATATAATGTTTGGAGAACTTGAATGTTTGGAATGCGGACATAAAGTCAAAATAGAAAATCATATTGGTTATAAAGACTATGATTTAATTAAAAGAGTTGGATTTAAACATAAACACGAAAGTGTACTAGAGCCATCATTAATTGTATTTGAAATAGAAGCATCAAGAGCTCTATTACAAGAATTAAGTAGACATAGAATAGGCATATCACCAACAGTAAAATCAACAAGATATACTCTTAAAGAATTAATTAATGTTGATAACTCAGATGAAGAACTAAGTGAGTTTTTATACTTAACAGAAAATAAAGCAATAGATAACTTTAATATACAACAATTAAGAGCAATACAAAAAGCTTTAAAAAACAGTTACGTAAAATCAAACGATATTGCAAAATATGCAATACCAGAAGCATTCAAATTTAAAGGTCAATATTCAATGAACTTAAGAGCATTGTTAAACTTATTGAGACTCAGATTAAGTAAAGATGCATTACATGAATTTCAACAATTATGTGCTGATATAATTGATAAATTGCCAAATAAATATATAGAATTAGTTCTTTTAAATGAAAAAATTAAATCTAATTATGAAAGAATTAAAAATGA
>JAADEE010000124.1 GCA_013153575.1 Chlorobiota bacterium | reverse complement strand
TAATTATTTGGTAAATTCTTTCAATGCCCCTTTCAACTAATTTTTAAAATAAAGTGTCCCAATATTAGGAATATTAAATTTGGTTTTAATGCTCTTTTTATATTATAACACACCAACATATTTGTATATGTTAAGAAATATGTTTAAATTAAAGAAAAATCAATTAATTTAGCAGAAAATTTAATTATAAAAATTTAAAAATAATATACTATGAGTAAAGTTACAGTAATTGGAGCAGGTAATGTAGGAGCAACAGTTGCATATTCTGTTGCAAGAAAAGACATTGTTAAAGAAGTTGTTTTAGTTGATATTAAAGAAGGTATTGCAGAAGGTAAAGCACTTGATATGTGGGAAACTTCAGCAATTGATGGTTTTAATACAAGAATTATTGGTTCTACAAACGACTACTCAAAAACTGCAGGTTCAAGCGTTGTTGTTATTACTTCAGGTATTCCTCGTAAACCTGGTATGTCAAGAGATGATTTAATTTCTACAAACGCAAAAATTGTAAGCGAAGTTACTAAAAAAGCAATTGAAGCATCTCCGAATGCAATAATTATAATTGTTTCAAACCCATTAGATGTAATGACATATGCTGCATATAAAACTGCAGGTATCGATTCTACAAAAGTTTTTGGAATGGCAGGAATACTTGATACTGCAAGATATAGAGCATTTTTAGCTGATGAAATGGGAACTTCACCAAAAGATATACAAGCATTACTTATGGGAGGTCATGGTGATACTATGGTTCCACTTCCTCGTTACACAAAAGTAAACGGAATACCTATTACTCAATATATTAGCGATGAAAGATTAAACGAAATTGTTGAAAGAACTAAAAAAGGTGGTGGCGAAATTGTAGGTTTAATGGGAACATCTGCTTGGTATGCACCGGGTGCTGCTGCTGCACAAATGGTTGAAGCAATTATAAAAGACGAAAAAAGAACTTTCCCTGTTTGTGCTCATCTTAATGGACAATATGGTTTAAAAGATATTTATTTAGGAGTACCTGTTATTTTAGGCAAAAATGGTATTGAAAAAATAATTGAACTTGACCTTAACGAACAAGAAAGTAAAGATTTAAAAACTTCTGCTGATGCTGTAAAAAGCGTTATGGACGTTTTTAACGGAATGAATATCTTATAATCTTATATTATAAACTTTATAAATAATTCCTGAAGAAGTTAACTTTTTCAGGAATTTATTTTTTATTTGCTTTATGGTAATAAATAAAGAATACTGGGAAAATTTATACAAAAATAAAACATTAGGTTGGGATATTGGTTATGTTAGCCCTCCTTTAAAAGCATATTTCGACCAATTAAAAAATAAAGAAATTAAAATATTAATTCCCGGTGCAGGAAATGGGTATGAAGCAAATTACCTTATAAACAAAGGCTTTTTAAACACTTATTATCTTGATTATTCAGAAAATGCTATTAAAAGCTTCACTGAAAATTTTCCAAACTTTCCAAAAGAAAACATCATAAAAGAAGATTTCTTTAAGCACAATAAAAAATACGATTTAATAATTGAATTAGCATTTTTTACTTCAATTGAGCCGGAAAATAGAGAAGAACTTGCAAAAAAAATGTATAATCTTTTAAACCAAAAAGGTAAATATGTAGGATTATTTTTCAATCATGAGTTTAAACTTAATAAACCTCCTTTCGGAGCAATGAAAGAAACTTACCTTGAACTTATTAAAGATTTATTTTCTGTAAAAATAATGGAAATTTCATATAACTCAATAAAACCAAGAGAAGACCGAGAACTATTCTTTATATTTGAAAAATTATAAAAAAAGACTTCAAATGAAGCCTTTTCTTTTTTACTTTTTCTTTTCTTTCAAAAGTTTCTTTAAATATAAATCTGCTTTTGCAAAATTCGGTATTCCGTAGCCATAATCTTCATCAGGGTTAGTGTATCTGTCAGAAGATTTTTTAACAGCATCAATAATCTCCATATTGCTAAATTGTGGATTTGCTTGCCACAAGCATGCAACAGCACCTGCAATTATTGGTCCTGAAAAAGAAGTTCCTGATGAAACTGTAACTCCACTTCTTCTACCTAAAACCCAAGTATATGAACCTTGTGCCATAACATCAGGTTTTATTCTTCCGTCGCTACTTGGTCCTCTTGAACTAAAACTTGAAACATTTCCTGAAGAAGTTACTGCACCAACTGTTAAAACACTGTCGGCATCTCCGGGAGCAGAAATATAATGCCAAGGGTCATTCCCTTCATTTCCTGCACTTGTTGTAACTAAAATTCCTTTACTTGAAGCAATGTCAGCAGCAATAGAACAAATTGCAACATCACCATTCATTTCTTTGTAAGTATGGCTTGTTAAGGTATCATCAAAATCGTTATATCCCAAAGACGAATGTATCATATCGGCACCAATGCTATCGGCATATTCTGCTGCACTTAACCAATAATATTCTTCAACTAAAGTTTCAGAATGTTCATCTTCAGTTCTTAAAAGCCAAAAATTTGCTTTTGGTGCGGTTCCTACAAGTTTACCCGGCAAGTTTGCAGCAATAGTTGACAAAACAGACATTCCATGTGTTGCATCTTCATAAACATCACTATCTCTTTTTACAAAATCTTTAATTCCTAAAATTTGCTTATTTACTCTTATGCTATCAAATCCTGCCAAAGAATCAACATTAAAGAAACCTGCGTCTAATACAGCTATTTGCATACCTTGTCCCATAAAACCTTTGTTATGCAAATTTTGTAGTGTAAGCATTTCAACTTGTTTTTCTCCATAACCATAATCAAGTTTTGTTTCTATATCAGGCTTAACATCAATATTTATATCTTTTAACTTTCTTTTTTTGATTTTTTTCTTCTTATTAATTTTATTTTTAGAATATTTCTTAACAAAACTTAACTGTTCAGCTTTTTCAATTAATGTTGAATCTTCACTATAAACAACAACATGATTTAACCATTTTGATGTTGCATAAATTTTAAAACCTAAATCTTTTATTTTATTAACGTAA
>JAADEE010000082.1 GCA_013153575.1 Chlorobiota bacterium | reverse complement strand
ATTTCTTCTTTTGTAAAACGAGTTGTCTTGTGCAACACAAATTTCTTTAATCCAATTACAGGATCTATTTTGTGGTAAATATTTCTTATGTTACTAACCAAACGAAAGGCATCATCTTTACTCATAAAAGGATTTTTCCCGTAGTAAACAGGTTTTTCAATTGGTTGCAGCAAGAACTTTAGACCGTTTCCATTTCCATCAAAAATTTGACTGCTACCTAAGACAACCTTATTACTTGAAGTGTTTCTAATAGCATAACTTAAACCCACAAAAGCTGTTTCAATATCATCTGTTTTCACTTTCCAAGGAATTCCATTTGATTTTACATAAATACTAAGAGATAACCACCAACGAACCTTTGCTTGATCAAAATAGTTAATTGATTTGTCCTCTATGAACTGTAATTTTAATCCTTTCTTTACAGCATATAGTTTTAATGAATCATGTAAGTCAAAATAGGTGCTTTCATTTTTAAGCTCTCTGAAATGTTTCCACTTATTGGGTATATAAACAATTACACAATCAATTTCTGTGTTTTTTTCAGCCAGTTTATCAATTTTGCTTTTTATTAATTCATAAAAATTAATAGCTTTTAATTGTTTTGTTTCTTCATCTTTAATTATTACCACAAATTCACTTTTGCTATTACTTGGAATAATTAACTGCTTTTTATAAACTGCATCAAACCCTGGATATTCAATTAGATATTCTTTTTCACTTTTTGGCCCAATGGTATTAAGCAAATTTTCTATGTGATTTTTTAACTTAGCAAAACCAAAATCAGGAGTTATAAATGCTAAATTAATTTTTGAATTTATAACGGAATGTCCGTAACTCTCTTCAAGTGGACCAAATAATTTTAAACCATTTAACGGTCTTATTAATTTTTTTGAAAAATCCGAATAATGAAAATATATTTTTGGTTCGTTTAGTCTTATATACTGATTGAATGCAAAAATATCCGCTTTGCCTTGTTTTGCAGCAGTTGAAAAATAATCGGACAATTCAATTTTGAAACCACCTATTTCAAATGAAAGTTTTTTTCGTTTTAGAATCTTTAACCAAAAATTTAGTTTTTTTCCGTATTTGTTATTGTATCTATTTGATAATATAATGTTTGCTAGAGATTTCGCTCTGTTTTTATTAGGTAAGCTTCCATCCTTATTTAATATGTGAACTGTAGGCAATATAAAAAAGAACAGTTCTTTGTTTATAAATTCCAGCTTAAATTCAAAAGCATCATAAACAATTAGATTACTTGGAATGTTTGGTCTAAATTTTTGATGTATTTCTCGAATCTCTTTTGTTTGTTGCATTTGTAATAATGTATTTATTAGAAAAAACTTTCTTATCCTATTTCCTCTTTTGAATGATTTGAATCCAAAATCATTGATAAGTGATTTTTCTACTAATTCATACAATAAACCAAGGAAATAAGAATCAGAATAATAAAAAACCCTTTCCGGAATATCTCTTATTTTAATCTCATCAATTAAATAATCTGAAAATATTGTTTTAATTTCACTCTCAAAACCAAACAGCAATAGTTCCTTTTTAAAAAAGCCGGCAACAATATTTTTTTCTTTAATAATTTCTCGTAGTTTTCTCCATTGCCCTTCACCTTGAAAATTAACTTTTGTAGCGAATACAGATTTAGGAAAACTCTTAGCTTTTATTGCATTTAATAAAATTGGGGTTGTGGCTGAATGCGGTTGATTGATTTTAAACGGTTTTCGTTGCTCAAATGTAGTTTTTGCAATATTTTCAATTTGAACTACTTCAAGTTCACTTATCTTATATAATTCGTGTAGAAAATAATCAAAACTGTCTATTTCCACAAAACCTGATCTTTGGTTTTGGGTATTAGCTTTTTCAATAATTTTTACTAACTCGTCATTTGGAGTTATTCCTTTGGGAATACACCAAATTAAACCTTTTGGAAATGCATTTGGCTGTTGCAGTGCTTTGTTTAGAGAGGCCATTACAGACTTATCACTTCCTGAATATCCAATAACAAGTAATCCTTTTTTTGTAGCAGATTCAATGAAATAATTATGAAGATTTTCTTCCAATTGTTGAAGTTCATCATCGGTATTTTGCAATGCATCGTAACGAAAATCACCATGAAGTTTAACAATGGTGGGTATATCTTTTCTGAAATTTTTTACTGAACCTGCATTTTCAGGTGAGACAATCTGACAGCTTTGGTAATTAAGCGAATGAATGGCTTTTTCTATTAAATCATCGAAATTTGTAGTCCAGACCGTATCAATTTTTGATTGTTCAACCAAAGCAGCAAGGCATAAAAAACCGATAGAAGGCTTTTTGTCTTTTATTAAACGGGTTAAAAAATCTCTTCTGTCTTCGGGATGTTCCAAAAATTCTTCAAAGTAATATGAATAAGGATTTTCTATTTTGCTGTCATCAAAATGCTTTTCAATTTCTTTTTTGTTTGATTCTATTTTTAAATCGGAAAACTTTTTTGCGTCTATTTTCCCTTGACTTATTAAAATTTCCCGTTTGAAGTGCAAAACCAGTTCTCTGCCGGAGGGAATGCCCGAAGCTACTGAAGCTCCGGAACCAAGAAAAATGTCAAAACTATGCTTGTTTTGAACTTTAAAACTGCGTAAAAATTTATCTTTCTTTATAATTAATACTTTATTATCATATAAATTTTTTTCCACCATGGTGCACAACATTAATATTACTCTACTACAGTTATTTCTCTATCATAGCTTCTTTTTATGGTTAAAATAACTATATATATTGTATAAAACAATCTAAATATAAACAAATGTATTAATAAAAAAAATAAAAATTATATTTAAATATTCTAAACAATAAAGAAAAAATGTCAAGTATAGCTGAATTAATTCAATAATCTTTATTAAGAGTTAATATACAATTTATTAAAGCAATAAAGGGATAAAACATATCTAAAAATTATACATATTTATTTTATCTAAATAACATATATGCAAGGGTGGCTCTAAGAAAGGTAGTTGCTGAATTTA
>JAADEE010000310.1 GCA_013153575.1 Chlorobiota bacterium | reverse complement strand
ACAAAAGAGCATAGGTTAATTTATAAAGTTAAAGATAATAATATATTAATTGCAAAGTGTAGATTTCATTATGATTAAAGTTAATATTAAAAAGTAAAAAGAATAATGCAAAGAATAAACATAAAAATAACAGAAGCAGTTCAAAAAATAATAAAAGAACTTTACGGAGAAAATGTTAATGAAGAACAAATTCAAATTCAAAAAACAAGAAAAGAATTTGATGGAGATTTTACACTTGTAGTTTTTCCTTTTTTAAGATTTTCGAAAAAATCACCCGAAATTACAGCAAATGAAATTGGTGATGCATTGGTTAAAAATATGCAAGAAGTTGAAAGCTATAATGTAATTAAAGGTTTTTTAAATGTTTCATTATCAGATGAATATTGGAAAAACTTCTTTAATGAAGTTAAAAGTAATGATAATTATGGCTTTAAAGAAGTTACAGAAAACTCAAATAAAATTGTAATTGAATATTCTTCACCTAACACAAATAAGCCTTTGCACCTTGGTCATATTCGTAATAATTTGCTTGGTTGGTCAGAAGCAAAAATTATGGAAGCAAACGGTAATAAAGTTATAAAAGTAAATCTGGTAAATGACCGAGGAGTTCATATTTGCAAATCAATGCTTGCATGGAAAGAACTTGCAGGAGGTAAAACTCCTGAAGATGTAAAAATGAAAGGCGACCATTTTGTTGGTGATTATTATGTTGCATTCGATAAAGAATATAAAAAGCAAATTGCAGAACTTGTTGCCAATGGCATGGATGAAAAAGAAGCAAAAAATGAAGCTAAATGGATGAAACAAGCAAGAACAATGTTGCAAGAGTGGGAGAGTGGTAAGCCTGAAGTTCGCAAATTATGGGAAAAGATGAACAGTTGGGTTTATGCAGGTTTTGATGAAACTTATAAAAAACTTGGTGTTAGTTTCGATAAAATTTATTATGAATCTCAAACATATTTACTTGGTAAAGAAGTTATTCTTAAAGCATTAAAAGAAGGCAAATTACAACAAAAAGAAGATGGAACTGTTTTTATTGACCTTACAAAAGATGGTCTTGATGAAAAAGTTTTACTTCGTTCTGACGGAACAGCTTTATACATGACGCAAGATATTGGAACTGCAATTTTACGATATGAAGATTTTAAATTTGATGAGAGTGCATATGTTGTTGGTAATGAGCAAGATTATCATTTTAAAGTTTTGAAAATTGTATTGAAAAGGCTTGGTTATGATTGGGCAGAAAACATAAGTCATATTTCCTATGGCATGGTTGAATTGCCTGACGGTAAAATGAAATCGCGTGAGGGAACAGTTGTAGATGCTGATGATTTGGTTGATGAGATGATAGAAACTGCAAAAGAAAAATCTGATGAACTTGGTAAATTAGAAGGTTTCTCAGAAGAAGAAAAAAATGAAATTTTTAGAAAAATTGCACTTGGAGCATTAAAATATTTCATATTAAAAGTTGATGCAAAAAAGAATATGACTTTTAATCCTAAGGAGTCAATTGATTTTAATGGAAATACAGGACCTTTTGTTCAATATACTTATGTTAGGATACAATCAATGCTGTCAAAAGCAAAAGATTTAGGAATTGAAAACATACATGAATATAATAATTCTGAAAAATTAGAACAATCAGAACTAGCATTATTAAATTTTATTTATGATTTTGAAGATGTTGTTGAAGAAGCAGGCAAAAGAAGAAATCCATCGGTAATAGCAAACTATGTTTTTGATTTGGCAAAAGAATTTAACAGATTTTATCATGAAATTCCGCCTATTTTAAAAGAAGAAAACAAAGATTTAATGAAATTTCGTTTAAGTCTTTCAAATAAAACTGCAATAATTATTAAAAATGCTTTGGATTTGATGGGAATTGAGGTTCCTGAGAGGATGTAATGTTTCAATAAAATTAGTAACAATAGCTTCAGCCTATTTGATTTTTATATAAAAAATAGTATTTTTGAAACATATTTACTAAAAAAACGTTTAATATATAAATTATGATATATTATGAAAGGAGATTATTTATTTGAAAAATGGAAATTTATTGAATTCTCAGATAATATTTGTGAATGCGAAGTTTTTCAGATTTCTAATTATGGAAGAGTGAAAAGTTTCAAAAAAGATAAAGTAAATGGGATGCTTTATAAAGTTCATCCTACGCATGGTTATCCTAAAATTTCATTAATGCAAAAAAATGGAAAAAGGACAGGGCGTTATATTCATAAGTTAGTTGCAGAGGCATTTATTCCTAAAGATAGTGAAGACCAAATTTATGTTATTCATAGAGATTACAATAAATTAAATAACAGAGTTGATAATTTAGCTTGGGCAACAAAAAGAGAAAAAGAATTACATCAATTTAAAAATACAGAATATTTAGCAGGTTCAGTAAGAAGGACATATTCAAAATTAAACGAAGGACAAGTTCGTATTATAAAAAAACTTTTAAATGACCCAAATAGAAAAACCAGAATAAAAATGATTGCAAAACGTTTTGGAGTTTCTGAAATGCAATTATATCGTATTAAATCCGGTGAAAATTGGGGACATATAAAGGTTTAGTTTTATAACTAATTTATGTTTGTAAAAAAGGTCATCTCATAAAAATGAAATGACCTTTTTTATTGTGTGATATATTGAATTTATTTTATAAATAATTTCTTGGTATAAATATTATCTTCTGAAATAACTTTTACAAAGTATATACCTGTTTTTGAGTTCATATTTATAATATTACTGTCATTAATAGATTCTTGTTTTATTAATTTCCCGTTTATATCATAAATTGAAATTCCAAATATTTTATTATTGTTTGCATTTATAATTATATCATTTCCATTTGCAAAAATATCTATTTGATTTTCTAAATCAGATATTGTAGTTGTTGTTTCTTTCTTGAAAACAATAGAAAATCTTGAATTATTAATTCCTGTATTAATATTTGTTGAGTAAGATTTTGCTTTTCGTAAATCGATATATTTATTTAGTAAATTATCTTTAAGGTATATACTTTGTAAAAGT
>JAADEE010000270.1 GCA_013153575.1 Chlorobiota bacterium | reverse complement strand
TGAGAATATATTTATTTCTTCGTCATTTGCAATCTCATCAACACTTACCATTCCGCTAATAATAATGTCAAATTTATGAGGGTCTTCACCAACTGTATAATCAAAATCATATGATGAACTTGACGTTAATTCTTGTTCTGTGTTAGCAATAATATCTTTTAATTTTATTGTAACACCTTCATCAAAAATTAAATCGCTTACATTAATTGTGTATTGTCCTGAAGTACCAGCTTCGAAATATAAAGGTATTGTGGTTTCTTCAGTAGTGTACTCTAATGTATTTATTGCAATTGGTGCATTTTCTCCTGTTATTTTTGTATATAGAATTGGTTTGTCAATAGTTCCTGTGTTTAGTTTTAATGCATCAAATTCTTTATCTATATAATCAGAAGCATCATTATTAAATAAGATTGCAGTTTCATCAGAGTTTGTAATATCACTAACTCTAAGTTTTAATAAGTTATTTACAGCTTTTGTAGTTTTTGCATCGTCGGTAAAGTGTACTCTTGAATTATTATCAAATGTAAAGTTAGAAATTGCATCAGTTTTAATAAAGAAACCTTCATTTTGCATTAAATATTGATTTGCATTATTTAGACTAACTCCTCCTTTTTGGTAAATGCCAATTGTTTCAGTGTCTGGGTTATAAACGTAGAATGAACTGAAAGCATCGGTAGGAATGTTTAATTTTTCAATATCAATAGCAGATGGATATGGGTTTCCTAGCGTATTCCAACCTTCTGATTCAATATTTCCTGTGTTTGAAAAAGAAAGAGGTACATTAATATCTCCATTATTTGTAATTTCATAAAAATATTTTAATGCATTATCTGATGGATATGTTACTAAATAGCTATTTCCTGAATTTAGCATATCCGCATCTGTCATTTCATTCCAGTCATTTATTGTTTCGTTCCATATGTTAACCATTTTGTTATCTCCAAAGTTATTAACAAATGTGTTTTGTGTACTTGGAGAGAATAGATAAAATTTTCCTGCTTCAAAAGCATATTCTGTAAGCAATTTGTAACTTGCTGTTGGATTCATGTCAATTAAAGAACCATTAGGTTTTATGTAGATATGTGCTGTTGCTCTTGCGTTATCTAAATTAATTACAGATCCTTCAAGGAAAGATACAGCTGAATTTTCAATTTCAATATATGGACTTTCTGTATATAAAGAATCACTTAGAACTAATTCTCCTGATGGATATACAATAAGAGAGGTGTCTGCTATTATGTCTTTTTCAGCATTTGGTCTTATGAATATTTGATTAAAACTTAATCTTCCACTTGCAGCTTTAGATTTTGAGTCTGTACCTACAATAACTTTTCCACCTTCAATTAAAAGTCCCGGTGTTATTAAGTTTGCTTGAGCTAATGTTTTTTCAGCATTTGGTCTTATAAAAATAGTACCACCTCTGCCACAATAAACTCCATAATTATTTGAAGATGATTTTTCAGCATTTGGTCTTATGAAAACTGTACCACCATAAATTCCAAAGTTTCCTCCAACAGCTTTTGCTGTACTAGGGCTAACGTATATTGTTCTGTCATTAGCAAGTTCTAAGTATCCTCCTGTTGTTCCGTCAATTGTTTGTTCAATGTTTAAATAACCTCCGGGTCCAATGAAAACATCTCCTGTTGTAATTGTTTTTGATGTTTTCTTTTCAGCATTTGGTCTTATGAAAACAAAACCTCCAGAACCGATATTTAATCCGGCAGTTGCTTTTACGTTTTTTTCAGCATTTGGCCTTATAAAAATAAATCCGCCACTTCCAATATTTAATCCTGCAGTTGCTTTTGCATTTTTTTCAGCATTTGGTCTAATGAAAACAGTTCCTCCACTTCCAATAAAAAGTCCGGAACCACTTGTAGAACTTGATTTTGAAACATATTCAGAGCCAATGTTTAAAGATGCATTGTCTTTAATATATAGGTTTGCACTACCTTTAATGTTTTTAAATTTTTCAGAATCTTCTTCAACAGTTAAAACTCTACAATTTAAATTACTTACAGCTTTAGCTGTTCCTTCAATGTTTAATGTAGCTCCATTTCCAATAAAAAGTCTGTCGCAAACACCTCCGGCATCACCAACAATTCCAGTAACACCATAAATAGTAACAGAGTCTGCAATACCGGGTATTGCACCTTCTTCCCAGTCACTAGGAGTATTCCAGTCAAAAGTTCCATCGGGTTCTGATGTGAATGAATGCCCGGCAACAATTAAAAGAGTATCCTTATTAGAACAAAATTCATCTTCGATTTTTGAGATTGTCCATACAAATTCATGTACTCCGTATTCAATATCTGAAATAGTAGGATTGTTAATTGTGTTGTCAGATATTGTAAGACCTGTTGCAGAAATTTCTTCCCAGATTCCTTTTTCTTCACCAACCAATGGTAAGTTTGCAGATAGAGTGACATCTGAATATGTGTTGTTATTAATATCTGTATTAATTAGAGAAATGTCTTCACCTGCATTAACTATTGGTTGTGTGTTAATAATGGTTACTGTATCTACTTCTGTAATTGTACCATCGGTAACGGTAAGTTTTATATCTACAGGTATGCTTGGAGGTAAGTTTTTAACAAAATAATTTCCATCTTTTTCTTCATAATTATTAAAATAAATATATGCTTGGTCATTATTTATAACAGACCATTCGAATGCATATGGGTATTCAGAATCATAGCCTAAGAAATATAATTCTCGAGAATCTTCACATTCCTCTAAATTGTAAATGTCAGGTATTGCAGCTAATCTTGGAGCTTGAAGTTCGTATGCTCCTATGTCAATATTACCGAAATTATAAGTTCTATCATTTCCTAAAAAATCAAACGTTCCATATGCATCAGAAATATAATAACCACCATCAACAGCAATAGAATTTGGTTGAACAGAGAAATCCATTTCTTCGACATTTTTAAAAAGAGGGTCGTTTGATAGAAGTGTATTTGTATTTGTAATATTTGTTCCTACATAGCCTCCTTTTATAATACAGTTTGCGATGCTAGAGGAAGATGTTGCATCTGA
>JAADEE010000133.1 GCA_013153575.1 Chlorobiota bacterium | reverse complement strand
TTTGCGTATTTAATCCCAAATGTTTTATACCTGTTTCATTTTGTGAAATAGCTTTGAGGAAAATATCTTCAAAACTCGCTTCTTTTTTTAAATACGAAATAAAAAATATACTAAAAAAAAACAAGGTTATGATTAGGAAAAAGTATTTTTTACCCAAAATTCCCAAATCGATAAACGGAATATCAACCGATGTACCGCTTGCTCCTCCTAAAATATCAAAACTGGCAATACCAATAACCAACATTTCGGCAAAGCCTAAACTGGCAATTGCAAAATAATCATCTTGTAACTTGCTGAAAATTCGATAAAAAACATATGCCACAAGCATTGAACCAATTCCTGATATTATAATCATCGCCAAGAATATCAGAAATGCCGGAAAACTATTATGCTTAATGTCAATACTGCTAAAAAAAAAGGTAGATATAAAAGCCGTTATATAAGCACCAATTAAGATAAACCCGTGAATGCCTAATGAAAAAATGTTGGTTTTCCAATTGCGAGACAAAGCTATTGCCAGAATAACCAAAAATAAAAATTCTATAAAACGTGATAAGACTAAAATCATTATATCATTTTTTTTCCAAATAATCCGGTGGGGTTAAAAATTAAAATTAGCAACAAAAAAGCAAAAGCTAAAATATCGCGTAATTGCGAATATTCACCGGGCAACAAACTTTGAACCATTACTTCAAAAAGTCCTAATAATAAACCGACGATTACCGCACCTTTAAGATTTCCGATACTCCCAACCACTGCTATGGAAAAAGCTTTTAGTCCCGGTGTAAAACCCATATATGGGTTTACAAATCCGTCTCTAAGTCCCATAATAATACCTGCAACTCCTGCTAAAAAACCACCCAAAAAGAAAACGGTAATCACAATTAATTGCGAGTTAATTCCCATTAAATCGGCTGTTTTATCATCATCGGCAACGGCACGTATCCAAATACCGATATCGGTTTTTTTAAGTAATAAATAAATGCTGAGAAAACTTATTGTTAAAACAACAAAAACCACCGTATTCATATTTAATGCATCTGAAACCGGTAAAAAGGCTAATGATTTGGATCCGAAAATTAATTTTAATATATTTTGAATAATAACAGAAAAGCCGATTGCTGTAATGAGTACTGCGATCCGGCTTTTCTTGTAAATGGATTTGTAACCCAAAAAATATAATAAAACTGCTGCTATTCCACTAATACTCGCTGACAATACAATCAATAGCAACAAACTCCACAAAGTTACCTTTTCAAGGTGTAAGAGTGATGTAGCTATAATCAATCCGCTATAAGCCCCAATAGTAATGATTTCCGAATGAGCAAAATTTAAGAGTTTCAATACCCCGTAAACCATTGAAAAACCAACTGCAATCAAAGCATAAAGACCCCCTAGAGAAAGTCCGTTGATAAATTGCTCAATCAAATACATAAAAGTAAAAATTTATTAAAAACTAATTTACAGTTTTCACAAACTCATATCCATTTTTTGTCAATTTCAATATTACTCCCGATTTTACAGCTTCACCATTTTTAAATTCAATTTTCCCGGTAACTAAATTAATACTTTTTATTGCCTTAATTTTATCATTTATCTTTTTAGGTGTAATATCACCATCTATTGAATTTACGGCCTTATCAAGTAAATATACGGCGTCATATCCTAATGCAGCATGTGGTGATGGAGCTTTGTTATATTTAGCTTTATATTTTTTAATAAACTCATCTACTTTTTTATCACCTCCCACCGGATTGAAGTGTGCCAAAGCATATACATTATGAAGATTACCACCTGATAATTCAAATAATTTATCCGTTGGCCATCCATCTCCTCCCAAAATAACAAATTTATTCCATTTATTCTTGGCTTGTCGCATCATTGGTCCTACATTTTCATCCCAACCCGGAATAAACAATACATCTGCATCATAATTGGAAACTTTATCAATTAATGCCCTAAAATCCCTGTCATTTACCGAATAACTTTCTTCAGATATTACTTTACCTCCATTTTTTTCGAAAGAATTTTTAAATGAATCTGCTAATCCAACACTATAAGAAATAGATTTATCATATATGATTACTGCTTTTTTCAAGTTCAAATCATTGTGTGCAAAATTGGCAAGTGCTTTTCCTTGAAAAGAATCGTTAAAACAAATTCTTGTTACATATTTTTTGTTTTTAGTTATGCCATCTTGGGTAGCTGCTTGAACAATCATAGGAACTTCGTATTGATCGGCATAATCACCTAACAACATGGCATTAGGACTTATGGTAGGTCCCAATATGGCATTTACTTTGTTTACATTAACCAAATCTTCAAAACTTTTTAAGGCTTCTTTTTTGTCAGATTTAGTATCTCTAATTATCAACTCATATTTTTTATTATTATTTAATTCACTAAAAGCCAATTCAGTTCCCTTTTTTAAATCTTCTCCATATGCAGATGCTCCACCTGTCAAAGAAAATAAACCTCCTACTTTTATTCTTTCATTTTTCACTTCTTGTTTTTCTGTACCTGAAGATTTTTTTTCATCTCCTTTACAGCTAGTCAAACTAATCCCAATAATTAAGAGTAGTACTAATAATAATTTTGTTTGTTTTGTCATGATTTTACTTTTTTATCTATTTTTATGTATATACTTTTTCAACCGGTTAGTAAGAGTTAGTAAATGTCATTTTTTTGCATATTTTGCTATATTTAAAAGAGGCAATTTAATGAAAAAATATTAATTTGTATAAATTTTAAATTCATAAAATGAAAATGATATAAAAGCTTACGAAAGACAAATAAAAAATTTACAAATCTTTTTTCTTCAATTTTACCTCCCAAGCTACCGGGCCAACGATTTGATTCTGTTAGACAATTATAAATTCATTGTCAAAACCTATTACAACAACAAAAATATCAAACCATTTATTTTGGAAACAATTCCTTATTGATAAAGCTAAATATTATTTCTTGACGTCTTCAATAATTTTATGATTCGTTGATAAATGTCACCGTCAATACATCCGCTTTTTTTCATCAGCTTG
>JAADEE010000264.1 GCA_013153575.1 Chlorobiota bacterium | reverse complement strand
CCTATGATGGTTAATAATTAAAAATTATTGAAAAATATATAACAAAAAAAGCTGTAAGTTGTTTTCTTACAGCTTTTCTAGTTTTAGTTATTTACTTAATTTAAATGTTATTGGCATTCGGAACCATACATTAACAGCTTCACCTTTTTTGTTATAGCCGGGTTTTTCAAAATCGGGTAAAGAAGATATAACTCTTACAGATTCAGCATTTAATTCTTCATTAACACCTTTTTCTATTTCTATCTTACCTATTTTTGCATTTTTAGTAACTTCAAATTTTATATATACAGTTCCTTCAATATTATTTTTTTTAGATTTTTCAGGATATTTTACATTTTTTGCAACAAAAGTTCTTAAAGCTATTGCACCTCCTTTATACTTGGGCATTGTTTTAACTTTTGTGAAAATTGTATCTTGTAAATTTTCTGAAATATTAACGGTTTCAATTTCATTGTTTTCGGAAAATGAAAACAACATTAATGTTATTGCTAAAATTGGTATTGCAAAAAGCAACTTTAATTTTGCAAATTCCGATGATTCAAATTTATTTATCATATTAATTCTTTTTAAAGTTAATGATTTATTAAAGTGATTAGCAAATTCAAAGTTAAATCCTATTTGCTGTTTAATTAAGAGCATTTTATATTCGTCAGCCTTAAAGCCCTGCAGGATTACTTCTTCGTCTGCCAAATATTCGTGGAGCATTTTCAATTGGTTTCTATAGAAATATATCATTGGGTTAAACCACATTATTATTTTTGCAATTTCTAAAATGATTATATCAATTGTGTGTTTTTGTTTTACATGAGCAAGTTCATGTTGCAAAATATTATTGAAGTTTGGCTTTTTTATTTCGTCTTCATTAAAAAATATTTTATTTAAGAATGAGAAAGCAGAAATGTTTTTCTTACTAATAAAAATTTCAGTTCCATTATAAGTTTGTATTTCACACTTTTTAGCAAATAATTGTATTGAAACTAATTTATAAATTAAAATAATTAAAAGAAGTGTTGATATTATAAAATAAACATAAGTTAATATTTGAAATGTGCTTAATGACGGATTTGTTTGTTCAACTATGATTTCTTTAAGTTGTATTGTTTCAGATATTTGCGAAATTATATTGCCTTGTTCATTTATCTTGAAATTTATTTTAACAAAAGGAATAATGAATGATAATATAAAAGTTGATAATAAATATTTTCTGTTTAGTTTGTTAAATGTTTCTTTTTCAAGAAATAATTTCCAAACTGCAAAAAATAAAAACATTGCAATTGTAACTTCTATTGAATATTGAAAAAAGTTTAACATAATTCTATTTTTTTAATTTTTTACTTGCAATTATTTTATCCATTTCTGCTTTTAATTCTTCAAGTTCCGAAACAGACAGGTTTTCTTCTTCTGAAAAAAATGACATCATTTTTTTTAAAGAACCACTGAAATAATTTTGAACTAATTTATTTGCAAATTTCTTTGTGTATTCTTTTTTACTTACAATAGGGAAGTATTGATGTGTTCTTCCAAATGATTTATGACTTATAAAACCCTTGTCTTCCAAAATTCTAACTATGGTTGAAACAGTATTGTAGGCAGGTTTTGGCTCCTTAAAATGTTCGATAATATCTTTTACAAATCCTTCGTTAATTTTCCAAAGAATTTGCATTATTTGTTCTTCTGCTTTTGTAAGTTCTTTCATGTTTTTTATTTTAATTTCCTTCAAAATGTATATCTTCAAGTAAGTGTGTTATTCTTTTTTCAGAATATAAGTAAATCGGACTTTCTTTTTCATCAGATTTTTTTAAAACAATTTTGTAAAATTTTACGGCTTCTTTTTTATTATTAAGTTTATCGTGTAATATTGCAATATGGTAGTAATCATACAAATAACGTTTTTTTAGAAGTTTGTGTTTTTCGTCATAAGCTTTTAATGCTTTTTTATATTTTCCTTGTCTTGTATATGCAATTGCCATGTTATCTATTGTAATTGCAGAAATTGAGTTTGCAAATTCAAGTAGTTTTAATGTTTTGTTTGCGTAAACTAAACTATTTTCATAATCATTTAGTGCAAGATAATTTTTACATATATATAATGTGTTTGAGTATGAACTTGAATCTGCATTATAAGAAGCAATATTATACTTTAATGCTTCATCATAATTTTTTGTTTCGTATAAGGCAACTCCCATTTTTTTTGTAATAATTTCAGAAGAATCTTTTAGAGCAATAACTTTTCTGAATTGCGGAATAGCTAAATAAAAATGATTTTTTGCATAGTATGAATTAGCTTTTATTTTATATAAATCAGAATTTAAGGAATCTGTTAAAATTCCGTTATTGCAAATTTTAATAGCATCATCATATTTTTTGCTTCTATATAAAAAATATGCTAATGCTTGTGTATTTAATAAATTTGTACTGTCAATTTTATATGCTTTATTGTAAAAACTATAACTTAATTTCCATTTTTTTAGTTTTGAAAAGCAGTTTGCTATTTTTCTGTAATAGTATGTATTTGAGGAGTCTTGTTTAATTAATCGTTTATATATTGCAATAGCATTATTATACTTTTTTTTAGAAAAGTAAAGTTTTGATAAATTATTTAAACTTGCAAAATTACATGAATCAATTATCAATGCTTCTTTATATAATTTTTCTGCTAAAGAGGTTTTTCTGTTTTTTGCAAGAATCTGTGCATATGAATTTATATATAGTATGTTTTTTTTATCATTAATATAAGCCTTTTTTAAAAAGCTTTCTGCAAATTTATATTTGTTTAGTTTTTGGTATGAACTTCCTATTATGTGTAACAAACTTGAATTAGTACTGTCATTTTTTAGTTGTTTTTCTCCTAAACTAATTGCTTTATAATATTGCGATGTATTATAATAATATGCAATACTATCAATATTTTGAGCTGAAATAATATTAATAATTAATATAAAGTTTGTTATAAATACAACTTTCATTTTGACTTTTTATTTATAACGCAAACTTATAACTAATATTTTAGTTATACAACTAATTTTTTAGTTTGTTTTTT
>JAADEE010000306.1 GCA_013153575.1 Chlorobiota bacterium | reverse complement strand
AATATACCTGCATTTAAAAGAACAATGGACATATTAATGCTTCAACTTGGTATACTGCAGAGATTGTGTGTTTGGGGTTTTCCTTTAAATCTTTTTTATTTAAAGAATAAATTCCACTTAATGAATATTTAAATTTTTCATCTTTAAAGCCATATAACAAATATCCGTCTAGTTGAAATTTTTTGCTAAATTTAGGGCTTGTTCTTCCTCCAAATCTTAATCTAAATCCTTCAATATCATTAAAACTATAAAATGTATTTACCGGACCAACATTTATTTTATTAAAATTCCAGTATCCTGCCACTAGAAGCATTAATATGTCCATTGTTCTTTTAAATGCAGGTATATTTTGCACACTATCAACCATAGTGTATATATTGGCTTCTTGTTTTGATAGTTGTGTTAAACGATTTTGTTCCCAAAACTCATCATCTTTTTTATCGTAATTTTCAGCTTTTATTGTTTTTTCAATTCCTGCATATATATGTTCTTCTCTTTTTTTATTGAAAATGTAGTTATCGTAAATAACAGAACGTCTTCCAAACATTCCGGCTCCTTTTTTGCCAATGTTAAAGTCAATGATTAATTCGTCTTTTGTTAGAGCCCAACATTCATTATTTAAGTAATCAAATTCTTGTGTTATTTTTAAATCATTTACAAAGTTAAGGTTAATGTCATTTGCAACACCCATTTCAACTTTTATAACAGCATATTTATCATCGTTTGTTATGTACATGTTCCCTAAGAAAGCAAAATCTAATTTATTTCTTGGTTGAAATGCAAGATTTATGCATGAGCGGTTGTTTACTTCAACAGTATCTATAATTCTAAATTTATAAATAATAGGTGAAATGTTTGATAGTGGACTTACAAATTGGTTTGTTAATAGTGTTATATTGTTGTCATAAAGTCTAATGTCTTGGTATAAATAATCAATCATCATATTTGTACCTTCACTATCAATATATTCTTTAGAACCAATCATTTTGGTTCCTTTTATATATTCTTTTTGTGATTTAGGTGATTTTCTGAAATAAACTTTTGAAAGTGTTTCTTGAAGAAACACAGGAAGATATGGTTTTCCGTTAATCTCAGAAGTGTCTACATAATTAAAAATAAACTGATAATTTTTAAATACACGTTTTTTTCTGAATTTTTCAGTGATATTATTTAAATCAAATTGAATTTTTTCATATTTATCATATTCATAGTAATCTAAACTTTCCATTCTGTTGTTGTTTTTGTTTGCAACAACTTTTTTTATTAGTTCAACAGCAGGATTGTTTTTGTTTCTATATCTTTTTCTTTTAGATTTAATAACAACCTCTTCAATTCTTACACTTTCAGATTCTAGTTCAAATTTTAGAGTGTTTGTTTTTCCTATTGTAATTGTTTTTACATCACTTTTAAATCCTGTATAAGCAGCTTCAACTTTATTGGATGCCCATTGAGTTTCAAGAAAAAATTCTCCTTTAAAGTCTGTAACTGTACCGATGTTTTTTCCTACAAAAACAATGTTTACAAAAGGTAGAGGTTCTTTTGTTTTTGCATCTATAACTTTACCTTTTATTGTTGTAAGTTTTTGAGCACTTGACGGTGTTATAGAGAATAAAAGTGTTAATATAATTACACTTTTTAGAAATATTTTATATGTGTGCGTTAGTTTCATTTTTATTTATTTAAAAACAAAGTATTTATACATAAAATAATTAAAACCTATTCCAACAGAAACAGAAACAATTATTTTTGAAATAACTTCACTTAAATTTGAGCTTTCAACAAATAAATACAAACCATATGTATTTAAAAATATGCTACTAGTCCAAACAATTAAATATTTAATAGCTTGTTTCGTTAATTTTCCATCTTTTTTTATAAATGTCCATTTTCTATTTAAAATAAAAGCAACAAAGCCTCCTGTTACTGCACCTGTAAATGCTGCTTCTACATACCAAATTTTAAATATTTTAAATAATAAAATGAAGACTAAAAAGTCAGAAGATGTAGCAATTATTGCAACTATGTTATATTTAAAAAATGAGTTTAGCATTTAATTTTTTTAATATTGCTATATGATTTTAAAATAAAATAATAGTTGTATAACAATTAGACTATATATTCCTGCTAATACATCATCTAACATAACACTCCAGTCTCCTTGCATTTTATCTAGTTTTTTTATTAGTAGGGGTTTTGTAATATCAAAAAATCTAAATAAAATTAATGCATATAAATAATATTGCCATTTAAAAGGCATTGCAAAAACTGCAATCCAAACCCCAACTATTTCATCAATTACTATTTTTGATGCATCGTGTTCCCAAACTTTGTGGACTATTTTTATTGAATAAACACCCAATAGAAGTGCAAAAACTATAACAAATAGGTTTATCGCCAGTATTAAATTGTTACTAAAGTTATATAAATTGGTAACATAATTCAATAAATAAAACATTAAAATCCCTATAATTGAACCGGCAGTACCGGGTGCAAATGGAGAATATCCCGAGCCAAACCCAGATGCTATAATTTTATGCACTTTCATTTTTGTTTAGTCTTCTTCGTAATAATCTAAACCTAAATAGTTAATTAAATCTTCTCCCATAAGGTATCTTAATGTATTTTCTAATTTAATTTTTTGTAAGAAAATATCATGTATTGGTTCTAAACCTTCTTTTGTTTGTGGAGATTTATAATAGAATGAAAGCCATTCTTGTATTCCTTTCATATCAGCACGTTGAGCTAAGTCCATAAATATAGCTAAGTCTAATACAACAGGTGCTGCAAGAATAGAATCTTTACATAAGAAGTTAACTTTTATTTGCATTTTGTAACCTAACCATCCAAATATGTCTATGTTATCCCAACTTTCTTTATCATCACCTTTTGGTGGGTAATAATTAATACGAACTTTGTGATACATATCTTTGTATAATTCTGGGTATTCATTAGGTTCTAAAACGCTATCTAAAACACTAAGCTTAGAAACTTCTTTAGTTTTGAAAGAGTCAGCATCATCTAAAACTTCACCGTCTCTGTTTC
>JAADEE010000262.1 GCA_013153575.1 Chlorobiota bacterium | reverse complement strand
ATAATAGCAGTTCTTTCAGGATTAAATGCTCTAACAGATTTTATTTCTTCATCAGCATTTTCAGGTACATAAACAATAATGTCATAATTATCTTTAAGATATTTTACAAATTTTAAAGGTCTATATACACTAATTGTTCCTGACGGAGGCCAATAATATGTTATTATTAATATTTTTTTATTTTGCATTTTCTGTTTTTCCTTCTTCTGTATTCCTTTTATTGTAAAAATAAAAACCAATGCTTCCTAATAAAATAATAAAAAATATTATTGAACCAATTAATGAAACTGTATTTCCAAATTCCCAAATTGAAGGTTCAAATTTGAACTCAATTGTATGTTTTCCGGCCGGAACTCTCATTGCTCGTAAAACATAATTTGCTCTCATATGAGGAACAAGTTTACCATCAATATAAGCATTCCAACCTTTGCCGTAATAAATTTCAGAGAAAACTGCAAGTTGGTCGGTTTGTGCTTTTGATTTATATTTTAGTTTATTTGGGGCATAATTTGTTAAGATAATTTTTGCATCATCATCTTTCTTAAATTTAAAGAATTGTTCTTTAAATCTTTTGTCTATAATAGCAGTTCTTTCAGGATTAAATGCTCTAACAGATTTTATTTCTTCATCAGCATTTTCAACTTCTTTAATTTCATTAACAAACCAAGCATTTCCTAAATTAAAATTATTCATTATAGGAGGATATGTTGGGTTTATAATGATGTATTTTGTATTTAGCATATTTAAAACTGATAATTTTGATAATGCAGATTTAATATCAAGTTCAGAAGTTCCATTATTAACAGCTGCAATTAGCATATTAATTTCAGGTGCAATTGCATAGTCAATTAAATCTTGGTATCTTCTCATTTTAACACCACTGTAACCTCCAATTGATTTGTGAAAGTATGAAGTGCTTGCATCATTAAATGTGCTAACTGCAAGGTTTAAAACTCTGTAATCAAGGTCTTTATCTTTTAAAATGAATTTGTCAGCTTCCGATTTAACAAAAGGTTCTTTTTCTAATCTTGCACTTACAAAGTCATCAGAATTTAGGAAACGTTTATCAACAGTCCAAAGGTCAACTAAAATTAAGAAACCTAATGATGCAATAAAAGCTGTTTCTTTAAGTTTTTCTTCAATAAAAAGCCAAAGAAGTAATGCTGAAACAAGAATAAAGCCTAATGAACGAAAAGCATCTGCTCTAAAAAGTGAAGCTCTGTCTTGCTCAATTGCAGAAACTAATGTTTGTAATATTTGTTGCGATTGTGCATCTTGTTGCAAACCAAACATTCTTGAAAAAGTCATAGCATCATTTTCTGCCGAAAAAGATAATATGCCCGGAATTAATAAAATTAAAATTGTTCCAACAACAATTCCAAGTGACCATTTTAATGCTTTATAAATTTCTTCTTTTGTAACTTTCTTTTCAAAAACATCTCTTAAAGCTAAAAGTGCAAGAAGAGGAATTGTAAATTCAGCAATTACAAGTATCATTGATACAGTTCTAAATTTATTATACATTGGGAAATAATCTAAAAATAAATCAGTTAATGGCATGAAATTTTTTCCCCATGCAAGTGTAATTGATAAAAGTGTTGCAGCAAAAAGCCACCATTTTATATGACCTTTTACTATGAATAAACCAAAAATAAAAAGAAAAATAATTATTGCACCAATATAAACAGGTCCCGATGTAAAAGGTTGTGGTCCCCAATAAGTTGGCATATGTTTTATAATTTCTGAAACATTTCCTACTCCAAGTTTTTTAAACTCTTTGTACATTTCAGAATCTTTTGAAAGCTCACCTGATGAAGCTCCTCCTGTAAGGTTCGGAATCATTAAGTTTAAGGTTTCAAGTTTTCCGTAGCTCCATGCAGTTGCATAATCTTTGTCTAAACCAGATGTTTTATTTTCTTTGTTTATTGTAAGTTCTGATTTTCCTCTTATTGAATCTTTTCCATAATCGTAAGCAGTAATTAATTGAGAAAAATTAGTTGAAATTGCAATTAATCCTGCAATAAATAAAATTGATGAGGTTTTAATAAATTCTTTTTGTTTTTTTTCTTTAAATGCTTTAACTATTTCAAAAATTACATAAACAATAATTATTAGTAATGTGTAATATGTAATTTGAAGGTGGTTTACTAAAAGTTGTAGTGCCAAGAAAATCATCATAACAATTGCACCTGTAAAAACTTTTTTGTTGTATGCATGATAAATTCCTGCAATAATAGGTGGCATAAATGCCATTGCAACAACTTTTGTAATATGCCCGGCTTCAATAATTATTAAAAAATATGTTGAAAATGCAAATGCAAATGAGCCTATAAGTGCAAGCCAAGGTTTTACATCAAATAGCAAAAGGGCAATAAAAAAGCCCAAGAGTGCCATGAATATAAAACTTACAGGACGGTATTTATGTCCTAAATCTAAAACTTTATAAATGTATTTTGTCCAGTTATTTGGTGCATGATTTGAAACCATGTAAGTTGGCATACCTCCAAAAAGTGAGTTTGTCCAAAGCGACCATTCTCCTGTTTCTTTTTGATAATCCATAATTTCCTTAGCACCACCTTTCCAAGTTTTTTTGTCGTGTTGGTTAAGTTTTTTTCCTTGAAGTGTATCAGGAAAATATGCTAATGATATTATTAAAAATAATACGATTGCCGTAAAATACGGAATAAGTTTGTTTACATTAATTTTAGACATATTGATTTTTTTTTACAAAAGTAATTTTTATCTAACAAAATTTGCACGTAATCAATATTTTATGTTGTTTTCTTTACAGAAATTTGCATATTTTTTTACCATATCTTTGTTTTTTATATGGAAATAGTATTTAATTGCTGCATTACATATTTTGTGTTTCTGTTTTTTTGTTAAAGTTTTTGGTATGAAAAAATCGTTATCTTTATTCGAGAAAGAATAAAAATCTTTTCGGCATTCCGGTTTTAAACCAATTTTAGAGTAAAAATTATGTTGTTTCATCCAGTATGGAAGTTCATTATCTTTTAAATTTTTTCTATATAAATCGGAATAAGTATTTTCAA
>JAADEE010000130.1 GCA_013153575.1 Chlorobiota bacterium | reverse complement strand
GTTAATTACAGCAGAAATTGTTGATAATGATGAGTTAGAGGCAGATTATGTTTATGTAGATTTTAATTTGCAGTACAATAATCAATTAGAAGGAATAGATTTTTATGTTTTTGGTGCATTATCTGACTGGCAAATAAAAGATGATTGTAAAATGTATTATGATTTTGGTGAAAAAAAGTACAAGTTAAGAATGTTACTTAAACAAGGTTTTTATAATTATCAATATGCAACAGTTAATAATGGAGAAATTGATTTTTCATTAATTGAAGGCAATTATTATGAAACAGAGAATAACTATGTTATTTATGTTTATAATCGAAGTCAAGGAAGCCAGTATGATGAGCTTGTTGGTTATAAAATTATTAACTCTGTTAAAGAATTATAAAAAAGTTAACCGCTTATTTTACTTTAAAATTAGCGGTTAACAATTTAAAGATTAAGCATAAGCTCCATTTGCTAATTTTACTTTAATTTCAGCAAAAGCAGCAATAGTTTTTTCAACATGTTCTTGCGTATGAGTAGCAGTAGGAATTAATCTTAACATAATTTTTCCTTTAGGAATAACAGGGTAAACTACAGCAGAACAGAAAATTCCATAATTTTCTCTTAAATCTTTTGTAATTTCAATTACCATTTCAGCTTCTCCGTCAAAAAATACAGGAGTAACCGGTGATTCTGTTACACCTAAATTAAAACCTTGTTCTTTTAATCCTTTTTGTAAAGAATTTACAATATCCCAAAGTTTCTTTTTATGTTCAGGTTCATTCATAAGCATATCTAATCTTTTAAATGCACCCATTACCATTGGCATAGGTAAAGACTTTGCAAATATTTGCGAACGCATTGTGTATTGCAAATATTCAATAATATGTTTATCACTTGCTACAAATGCACCAATACCTGCCATTGATTTTGCAAAAGTTCCAAAATAAACATCAACTTTATCTTGTACTCCAAAATGTTCACCAGTTCCTGCACCTGTTTCACCCATTGTTCCAAAACCATGAGCATCATCTATAAATAATCTAAATTCATATTTATCTTTAAGGTCTGTTATAGCTTTTAGGTTTCCTAAATCACCTTCCATTCCAAAAACTCCTTCGGAAATAACTAAAATGCCTCCACCCGGATTTTTTTCTAAATATTTGGTTGCATGAGCAAGTTGTTTATCAAGACTATCCATATCGTTATGTTTAAAAACAAAACGTTTTCCCATATGTAATCTTGAACCATCTAAAATACATGCATGCGAATCTGAATCATAAACAATTACATCTTTTCTATCAACTAATGAATCAATAATTGATACCATTCCTTGATAACCGTAGTTTAGCAAGTAACCTTTTTCTTTACCAACAAATGTTGCAAGTTTTTGTTCAAGCTCTTCATGATATTTGGTGTTACCTGTCATCATTCTTGCTCCCATTGGGTATGCCATTCCATATTTAGCAGCAGCATCGGCATCAGCTTTTTTTACATCAGGATGATTTGCTAATCCAAGATAATTATTTACACTCCATGTAATAACATCTTTACCATTAAATTTCATTACAGGTCCAATTTCGCCTTCAAGTTTTGGGAAAGTCATATATCCGTGTACAGAAGCTCTAAATTTACCTAAATCAGTTTTTGATGTGTCTAACTTTTTAAATATATCCACTATGTTGTAATTTATGTTAATAACTACTTTTTGTAAAACCGCAAATATAAAAAAAACTTTTACCATATTTTAACAGAATAAGTAAAACTTATTTTTTTAATGCAAATTGAAATTGTTATCTTCGCGGATTAATTATAAATTAAAATATAGTAAGTTTTATTATGCAGTTTTTAATTAGTGGAATACAACAAGTTGGGGTTGGAGTTGATAATGTAATGGAAGCATGGGACTGGTACCGTAAAAATTTAGGTTTTGATATTCCGGTTGTAAATGCTCCGGGTACAGCAGAAAAAATGTTGAAATATACAGGAAACAAACCTCAAGAAAGACATGCGATTATTGCAATCAATCTTCAAGGAGGTGGAGGTTTAGAAATCTGGCAATATTTAACAAGAACACCACAACATGCTAGTTTTGAGATACAAGCAGGAGATTTAGGTATCTTTGCCACAAAAATAAAGACAAATAAAATTCATGAAGTTTTTCATGATTTTAAAGAAAAGCAAATAAAACTATTAAGTAATATTGAAATTGATCCAAAAGGTAATAAGCATTTCTTTTTTGAAGATCCTTATGGCAATGTTTTTCAAATGGTTGATGAAAAATCTGTTTTTGTTGAAACAGATGCGTTATCAGGAGGTGTATTTGGGGCAATTGTTGGTGTTACAGATATTGAAAAATCAATAAAGTTTTATAATGAAGTTTTAGGTTATGATGTCGTAGAATATAATGAAACTGAAGTGTTTAAAGATTTTTTAGGTCTTAAAAGAGGAAATAAAAAATTCGATAGAGCTTTGCTAACACATAAAGATGCAAGGAAAGGTGCATTTAGTGAGATGTTAGGAAAAAGTCAAATAGAACTCATTAAAGTATATGATGCAGAACCTAAAAAAATATATGAAGGACGTTATTGGGGCGACCCCGGTTTTATTCAAATATGTTTTGATATTCGTAATATGAAAGCATTAAAAGACCATTGTGCAGATAAAGGACATCCTTTTACAGTTGATAGTAACCCCGAGATTTATGAAACAGGAGGCAAAATATTTGATATGGGTGAAGCTTCAGGACATTTTGCTTATATTGAGGACCCTGATGGAACATTAATAGAATTTGTGGAAACACATAAAATTCCAATTATTAAAAAGTTTGGAATAAATCTTAATTTAATGAAAAGAAATCCTGAAAAAACATTACCTAAATGGATGTTAAAAACTTTAGGGTGGAATAGAGTAAAGTAAAAATCTTTTTAAAGTCCGTTAAGTTATAAAATATGATTAAAGAATTAACACAAAAAATACAAAATCTTACAATTAAAGAACAACTTGAATTTTTAGCAAAAGAATTTAAAGGAAAAATTGCTTTTTCAACAAGTTTTGGGCAAGAAGATCAAGTTATAACA
>JAADEE010000250.1 GCA_013153575.1 Chlorobiota bacterium | reverse complement strand
TCATAAAAAGTAGGCAAACACAAAATTCTATTACTAATATTTCTTGCAATTGGCATATATTGATTTTGTAAATAACTTAATGAATCTAATGAAGGGTAAAAATAGCGTCTCGGGAAAACACCAACTTCATTCATTTTTTGTACAACGCTAATTAAGACATCTTCATTTTCAAATAATACAGGGACATAACTGTAATTAGGGGTAACCTTCTTACTAACTGATTGAAATTCCACTATACTTCCCAATTTACTAAAATAGTAATCAAAAACTTCTTTCCTTTTTTCAATTATCGCATCAATATCATCAAGAATACAAAGTCCCATTGCAGCTTGCAATTCATTCATTTTGGTATTGATTCCTAGACCTTTAATTTCACTTTGCTCGTAACCAAAGTTAATCATTCTTTTAGCTTTTTGATAAAGTTTATCGTCTTTTATAACTAAAGCTCCACCTTCAATAGTATGAAATAACTTAGTCGCGTGAAAACTAATTGTTGAAACATCCCCATAACTTAATATACTCTTACTATTATAATTTACACCAAAAGCGTGAGAAGCGTCATAAATTACTTTTAATTTATATTTTTTCGCAAGTGTTTGAATATCTTGAATATCACAAGCATTGCCAAACACATGGACAGGAACAATAGCCTGAGTTTCGTTTGTTATTTGATTTTCTATACATTTTACTGAAATATTGAAAGATTTATTATCAATATCGGCAAAAACAGGAGTTAAACCTTCCCACACCATTGAACTAACAGTTGCCACAAAAGAAAATGGCGTTGTTATAACCTCTTCTGATAAATTCAAAAGCTTATATGCAATTTGTAAAGCCAAAGTACCATTAGCAACTAATACTAAATTTTTTACACCTAAATACTGTTCTAATTTTGCAGTTAACCTTTTACACATTTCACCGTTGTTAGTAACCCACCCTGATTGGAAAATTTCTTTTAAATATGCATTATATTTTTGTAAGTTTGGCAAATATGTTTTTGTTACATTTATAATTTTATCGTTTTTCTGCATAATATTTACCTTAAAAAAATTTGTACTTGTTCCATTTCTTTCAAATAATATCGTACTATTGGCTCTTGCTTATTTATATTATACGCTTTTTTCATATATTCATATCCTTTTTTGTAATGTCCTGTGTTAAACAACAATAAACCATAATCTCTAAACACTTTAACAGATTTTTTTTGTATTTTCAAAGCAAGTAAATAATATTGCTCTGCTCTTTTAAAATCTTCTTTTTTTTCATATAGTTTTGCAATTTTCCATAAAATCAAATAAGGTTTATTAATTTTTCTTTTTGTTTTAAAAGTATTTTTAAGATACCGAATTCCATCATCAATACTTGATTTTTCAACAATTAAATTTGCAAAATCAATATAATCATTGTAATAAAAGGAATTATTTTCCAAACTTTTACACAAATAAAAATAACTTTTGTTTTTTTCTCCTTTTTTCAAATAAATTGCAAATAAATTATGCAACATTCTTGAATTGGTTGGATAATTTTTATAATCTTGTAATAAAATTGTTTCATAAGACCTAAACTGCATATTCCTTACAAATGTATTAAAAGCGGAAAACAACAAAAAAAACACTGCAACTCCATATACAATTTTTTTGTTCTTAAATATGGCGACTAAATACCCGAAAACAGCTGAAACTCCTACCATCGGGAAGTACATTCTATGCTCATATGCAATGTCTAACGGAATTATTGAGCTTTCAAGAGACAATGTGATAAAAATAAATAATATCCAAAAAGATAGCCATTTATTCTTACTTATAACACCATACAAAAAAACAAACAATAAAATCAAAATTGAAAAAAAAGTGGAAACAGGGGTAAATAAATTTGCAGATAATGTAAAGCCGTAGTGCAGACTAAACCTTGAATAAAGCGGAAATAAAATCAAAGAAAAATAATGTAAAATAACTCTTGGTTCCGTTAACAATCTTTCAGTCAGGGTAAAAGGTCTGTGTGCATACCCATTTACAATTTTGTCGTAAAAATTTAACATTGGGGAAAATAAAAAAAGCATGACCAATAATACAACAACAACACAAGAAACTCCGAAAACAACTTTACTTTTATTCCGAACCACCCATAAATACAACAAAATGATAAAAGGAATTAAAGCTGCATTTTCCTTAAAACCAAGGGCAATCAACCAAAAAACAAATGCTGTCACATATCTTTTTTTCATAAACATTAACAGTGTGAGCAAAGAAAATAAAGTCATACCAAGAGCCATTCTTTGTACAATATAAGAAACCGCTGAAGTCTGGATGGTTGCTATTGAAAATAAAACAGAACCAAAAGATGAAACTAATAAATAGTTTTCATCATTATAAAAATTTAGATAAATATCCTTTAAAAGAAAATAAACAAGAATAGAATTCACAATATGAATAAAAATATTTATTAAATGATAGTAAAAAGGGTCTAAACCGAAAAAGTAATAATTTAAGGCAAATGATAAATGTGCAAACGGTCTGATACCTCCATGTGTTGAAGTTAAGGCCTGCCAAAGTGAAGAAAAAGACAAATTCTTTAACATTGTTTCATAATTATTGACAATATTAGGGAAATCATCAAACACAAATGTTCCGTGAAATGCAGGATAATACAAAAAAACAACTATCACACAAATAAAAAACAAAAATAAATTTCTGTGATAATTCATTATTCCACACCTACTCTAACATTTTTTGTAAAGATAATAGCTTTTTACTATTCCCAAGTTTAGCAGCCTCTTGTAAATAATATTTTGCTCTTACCTTATCATTTTTTTGTAAATAAATAACAACCATATTAAGATAAACCGAAAATAATTTGGGGTTATCTTTTTTTGCAGCTAACTCAAAATATTTCAGAGAATTTGAATAATCTCCAATCAAAGCATAATACAGTCCTAAGTTTTGCACACTGTCATAATCATATTTGCCAAATTTCATACTTTGCTTTAACAACGGTAAAACTCCTTTGGTAATCCCTTTTTCAAGCAATAAACTTGCATAATTATTGTAAACCTTGGGGTTGGTTTTACA
>JAADEE010000197.1 GCA_013153575.1 Chlorobiota bacterium | reverse complement strand
GATGCCGTTAATTTTTGAATTTCTTCCCATACGTCATCTTCTCCTCTATAAACATAAACAGCACCAACACTGTCTTTTCCGGGAGCACCGAACACGGCAACCGTATCGGCAATTGCCGATGATGTGCCCAAAGAATCACCCTCTGCCCAATCATTTGCTTCGACAGAGAACAATTGATTCCATTCTTCTTGCGAATACATTGATAATGAAGTAATTAAAAATAAAAATAAGAGTATATTTTTTTTCATAGCTATAATTTAATTTTGAATGATTAAAAAACCATAAAGTCTGTAAATCAGGATTTCACTATGTTAAACAAGTAGCATCAATCCGCTTTATCATAATTTAAATAGTGAAGCCCTGATTTTAACTGTTTTAAAAAGCAAACTACCAAATTAAGGTAAACTAAAAACTACCGACTTGTGTAACTTTTGGTGTTTTAATTGTCGGGTGATTTTTAGGTACTACTATATGTACCGGTGCCGGACGTCCGCCGCCATCTACCTTTTTCACATATAATTTATACCAATCGCCTGCAATTGCCGAAGCACCGTAACCGGCTTGTCCGGTTTTTGTTTTTGCAACACGAACTACTTCAATGGGTACTTTAATAGTAGCACGATTATTAAAATCTTTTTTTAATGAATAAGGTTTTACACTACTACGCAGTGCAGTTCCTGCAGGATTAACTAAACCGCCACCGGCAATTTTCAAAAATTTATCAGCACATTCATCCAAATCTTTTGATGTACGTAAAATATTAATGTATTCGACCAAAACATCTAAAACTTCTTTTGGAGTTTGAGATAAAGGAATATCCTTTTGTTGTGCATTTGAATAAAAATTAAACAATAAAACGCTAATGAGTAACAATGTGATTTTTTTCATGATTATAAATTTTAATGAATAATTAAAAAAAATTGTTAGTTCAATAACGCAATAAATCAGCTGATTATGAAACCGGATTTGTTCAAATTGAACAATTTGAACAAAATAGAAAGTTGTAGAAGAATATATATGTTAGAGAAACAATCTAATTGATAGCGAGTTGTGTGGTGTTACGCATTTTTTCTGAAAAAGGAAGGAGTTACTCCGGTAAATTTTTTAAATGCGCTGTTAAACGTTCCTTTTGAATGAAAACCAACCATATTTCCTATGGCTTCAATAGTATATTGACTGTATTTTCCATCTATTAAAAGTTGCCTTGCTTCCTTTACTCGATACTCATTGACAAAATTAGTAAAATTGGTTTTAAAATATTCATTGATAATTTGCGAAAGGTAATTACGATTAGAATTTAATTCTTGGGCAAAATCACGAATGGTAAATTGTTCGCTGCGATAATATTTTTCATTCTCCATTAAAGAGATAATGTTTTCAATCAATTCCTGCTTCTGTTCTTCGGTTAAATTTGTATCTTTATATTTTTGGATTTGCTGTTTTGCTTTTTCACTGTCAATTTTTTCCGCTTTCTTTTCCGTTTTTGCCAATTCAACATTTTGCTTTACTAATTTTAAATAAGAAGCTCTCTTTTGCAAATATAAAATGAGTGCAATAATTGAAAAAACCGTAACAATAATAAAGAACAAAGTAATGTTTTCAATCCGCTCTTGTTTTTTTTCCAACTCCAATGCCTGAATTTCGGCTTTTTGTTTTAAAATGGTAATTTGAGCTTCTTTTTTATCCGTTTCGTATTTTGTCCGCAAATCATTAATCTGACGGTTTTTTTCCAAATTAAATATGGTATCATTTATTTCGGTATATTTTTTTAAATAATGATATGCCAAAGAATAATTTTTCATATCAAAATAGTTTTCCGATAAAATATAATACCCTTCGGCAAGGTTCTTCAAAGATTTATCTTCTTTCATATTGAGTGCTTCCAAACCGTATTTTATTGCTTTTTTATGGTTTTTTATTAAAGAATACAAATGGCTTAAATTAATTTTACAATTATAAACTCCTTTGCTATATCCTGTTTGTTGAAAAATATCCAAAGCTTTTAACAATAAAACTTCGGTTTCATCATAAAAGTCCGGCTTTTCCAATAAAGTGGCTTTATTGAGATAAACAGTAGCCTGTCCTTGCATATTATCTGTTTGCCGATACAAATTATTTGATTTGTCATAATACAACAAAGCCTGTGCTGTATCTTTCAAACTACTGTAAATCAAACCAATATCAGTATAAACTCCGGCAAGGTCATCAAATTTATTTAAACTTTGAAGGGTTTCCGTAACCTTTGAATAGCATTGCAAAGCCTCTTTATAGTTTTTTTGTTCCCAGTAAATTACTCCGATATTTTGATAACAACTTGCGATTCCTTCTTCATCGCCTGCTTTTGTTTTCAAATCAATACTTTGATGAAAATTTTTAATAGCCGACTGATAATCTCCTTCCGATTTATAAATTAAAGCAATATTATTCAAGGCTTTTGCACGTAAAATAAATTCGTTGGAAGTTTTTAACAAATCTGAGGCTTTCTTATAATTTTTCAAGGCTTTTTTGTTATCTCCATAATAATAATGCGTTACTCCGATATTGATATAACATTTCGCAGCATTGATAGAATCTTTTACTTTTTCAAACAAAGGAGCCGCTTTTTGATAATACACAAAAGAAGAATCCCAAAGGGAATAAAAATCAAAAATTTTGGATTTTTTATAATAAAGTTGTGCCAAAGAAGCAGGCTCTTTTTTTTGATTAAATTCAGATATTCCTTCGGCAAGCAAAAGTAAAGCACTGTCTTTATCAAACTTTTTTAATTCTTCTGCTTTTTCCAAATAATAATTTACTTCTAAATCTTGTGCTAAGGAAAGATAATTTGTCCACAAAAAGAGCATCAATAAAATCCGGCTATATTTACTATGCATTTTAGGGTTAAGGTTAAGGTCATACACAAAGATAATTAATTTCAAAAAAATATAAAAATAATACCAAATTGATTTATAAAATACCTTAAATCTGCAACTGCTGTTTAATCTACTGATAGTCATCGTATCACTATTTCATTTAAAGTGAAAAGATAATGTTGCAAATATCTCTTAATCAAGGCAGTGATACGATGACTTGCGG
>JAADEE010000283.1 GCA_013153575.1 Chlorobiota bacterium | reverse complement strand
AATCCGGTTATAAAATGAATTATAAAATTGATGAGCTTAATAAAGCAAAAGCTCAATTAAAGAATTCAGAAATAAAAACAAAAGAAATAAACTGGATACAAAGAGGTCCTGCAAATGTAGGTGGAAGAACAAGAGCAATAATAGTTGATCCCGATGATACAACAAACAAAACTTGGTATGCCGGTGCTGCTACAGGAGGAATATGGAAAACAACAGATGGAGGAAATTCTTGGGAAGATTTAACTAAAGACTTTACAAACCTTTCTGTAAATGCTTTAGCAATGTCTGAATCTAACACAAATGTAATTTATGCAGGAACCGGAGAAAGTTTTCCGGGAGGAACATTTCTTAAAGGAAACGGTATTTGGAAAACAACTGATAAAGGTATTAGTTGGACTCAACTAGCAACAACTGCAACAAATGAAGACTTTGCATATGTTAACAGAATAATTATTGACCCTTCAAACGAAGATATAGTTTTAGCAGCAACAGAAAAAGGTATTTTAAAAACAACAGATGGAGGAAACTCATGGAATAAAGTATATTCATCAAATACTGGTGTAGAAGATTTAATAAAAGACCCTACAGATTTTAATGTACTATTTGCAGGAGAAAACTCATATGGAATAATACGCTCAACTGATGCCGGAGAAACTTGGACAAACTCATCAAATGGAATTGGTGCAGGGAAACGTTTTGAAGTTGCAATTTCAAATGTAGACCACAATTATGTTTTTACAAGTGTTGAAGTTGCAGATACTGTTACTAACGTATATATTTCTGAAGATAATGGAATTAACTGGAAAAAATTTAATGACACTCAAAACTTTTTAGGAGGTCAAGGAATGTATGACAATGCAATTACAGCACATCCATATAATTTTGATGAAGTTTTTGTTGCAGGAGTTGATATTTGGAAACTAAAATTTAATGGAAGTGAAACAGAATCATCACCAGATGTTTTACAAGCATATACTGAAAATACAAATTTTCTTTCTTTCATAAATTATGGAGGACCATTTTTAGATGGAGGAATGAGTTATGATGAAGGAACAAATCTTATATCAACAGATTGGTCATCTATTGAAATAAGATTTGGCCCCGGTATAAGCCAAAAAGCACACAGATTTACAGTACCTCCAAATTCTACATCAGGTGTTGATGCTAGTAACTATTCTTACCAAGATTATATAGATGTACCTTTTCAAGTTTGGGATACTGACAATAACAGACAGTTAATGGTTTCATTTAGAGACCAAGAAGCTGATGGTGAATTTAATCTTTACGAAAGAACCAGTGATGCATATGGAGAACTTGGCAGAGAATATATTTTTATAAATGCAGTAGAATACGATTCAAATACTCCTAATGAGAATATTACCCAAAACGGAGGACATTTATACAAAAATTTATATATGTTCTGGCCTACCTTAACAGAAGGTGCAACATGGGATCCTGATAACTTACCAGAATCTAAAGTAATAGTAAAATATGGAACACAAACATTAATTAGTGGTGAAAAAACATGTATTGCAGATGCATATTGGAATTATGGAGGTGCTAATAGCTACAACCAAAATGTAGGATACGGTACAACATCAATCCCGGGAGTACACCCAGACCACCACAACTTAACAATAATTCCAACAGATGATTCTAACTTTATATTAATAGAAGGTAACGATGGTGGTTTAGCATATTCTGGAAATAATGGAGTAACAATAAATCAAATTCCTAACAATTATATTACCACACAATTTTATGGAGTTGCAAAACATCCTACAAAAAATGAGTATATTGGAGGAATGCAAGATAATGGAACATGGCAATCTCCTTCAGGAGAAGACGCATCAAGTTCTAGCAGATACTTATTTAGAATTGGAGGAGATGGTTTTGAAGCTTTATGGAATACTGAAAATCCAAACTTAATGCTTGGAAGTTTATACAATAATAATATTAAATATTCGACAGATGGAGGAAGCAGTTGGTCATCTCCATCAGGGATAACATATAACGACGGACCTTTTATTACAAGATTATCTGTTTCAAAAGAAGATCCGAACCTTGTTTTTGCAGTAAGAGCCGGAGGAATATATAGATCTATTAATTTTGGAAAAAATTGGTCTAAAGAAGATATTGAAGATAACTGGGTTATTGACAATACAATTTCTAGCTCTCATAATATTGAAGTATCATTAGCAAATGGCAAATATGTTTGGGCAGGTGGAGGAATGGCATCAGAATATGGTTTACAAATGCAACTATCTTCTGATTATGGAAAAACATTTACAGCTCTTCCTAACTACAATAAAGTATCAATGGATGCATACTGTAGTGCTATTGCCACACATCCATATGATGAAAAAACTGCATATGTTTTATTTTCTTTAAAAGGAAAACCAAAAGTTTTAAGAACAAAAAATTTAGGGCAAACATGGGAAGACATTTCAGGTTTTGAAACAAATAGCGTAAGTTCAAATGGATTTCCTGATGTTGTTGTAAATTGTTTATTGGTTATGCCTCATGATGCAAATATTATTTGGGTTGGTACTGATATTGGCTTATTTGAATCTACTGATAATGGAGAAAGTTGGCATATTGCAAACAATGGTTTACCAAATGTATCTGTATACGATATGCATATATCAGGACATCAAGTTGTTGTTGCAACGCATGGTCGAGGAATTTGGACTGTTGACATACCCGAGATAGACAACTCAACTTATATTACTTCACTAGAAGCAATGGATGATGGAAGTTTGAAAATTACATCAGATTTAAAAGTTGACTATGACAGTATAGAAGTTTTTATAAATAACAAAAAAGTTTCATCAGTTTTATCTCCTAGTACAGGTTCTTATGATTTCATAACAGATAATACAGAAAAAGAAGATAAAATTTCTGCATATATTATTGGTTATATTTCTGATACAAGTTATAAATCAAATACATTATACCGAGAATTTGAGTTAGTGAATCCAAACTTAGGAGATGAACCTTTTATAGTATTCCCTAGCCCAACAACAGGAATATTAAATATTGCATACGATGATATAAATATAAGTTCAATTGGAATATATGATTA
>JAADEE010000050.1 GCA_013153575.1 Chlorobiota bacterium | reverse complement strand
ATTATAAACATCTTCAAAAATAAAAAAAGGAGAAATAAATAAAATTACACCTAACAATAAAAATAAATCTTTTTTCTGCATTTTTAATTTTAATAAATAGTTATCGACAAATGTATTAAAAGATAATTAAAACTTATCGTTAAAAAACACCTATTCGTAGAATATATTTGACAACTACCTTATTTTTATAATATATTTGAACAAAGTTCATAACAAATATTTACAACTGCATAATAAAAAATGTAACATAAATAAGTTTAAAACCGTTATAAAGCATATTATTTAACCTAAATTTATGATAAAAAAGATAATCTTTTCTATTTTAATTTCTGTACTAACTTTTTCAGGAATTGCACAAAAATATACCATAAGTGGTTACATTAAAGATGCAAACAATGGTGAAGAGTTATTATACGCAAATATTTACATAAAAAACATAGAAAAAGGTACTACAACAAACGAATATGGTTTTTATTCATTAACTCTTCCTAAAGGAGATTATACTATTTTATATTCTAATATAGGTTATATTTCTAAAATAATTAATATAAGCCTAAACAAAGACACAACAAAAACCATTGAGCTACAAGAAGATGCAACAGAAGTTGATGAGGTAATTATTAATGCAGAAAGAAATGATGCAAATGTTACAAATACAGAAGTTAGCACAATAAAACTAAATATAAAAGACAGCAAAATTGTGCCTGTTTTATTTGGCGAGCAAGACATACTTAAAACTATGCAACTTATGCCGGGTGTAAGTGCTAGTTCAGAAGGAAGTAGTGGCTTTTTTGTAAGAGGTGGTGATTCTGACCAAAATTTAATTCTTCTTGACGAAGCACCTGTGTATAATGCTTCGCACCTTTTAGGTTTTTTTTCTGTTTTTAATTCTGATGCACTTAAAGACTTAAAAATTTACAAAGGTGGTATTCCTGCTCAATATGGTGGCAGAATTTCTTCAGTTACTGATATTAGAATGAAGAATGGAAATATGAAAGAATACGAAGTTTCCGGAGGTATTGGTTTAATTTCTTCAAGACTTGCAATTGAAGGTCCTATAAAAAAAGATAATTCATCATTTATAATTTCTGGAAGAAGAACATACCTTGATTTTATTGCAAGAGCAAAAAGTGATAAATTTGAAGACTTAACCTTATATTTTTACGACTTAAATGCCAAAGCAAATATAAATATTGGCAAAAAAGACAGGTTATATGTTTCAGGATATATTGGACGAGATGCTTTTGGAACAGATTTTATGGGTTTTGATTGGGGAAACAAAACTGCAACATTTAGGTGGAATCATATTTTTAGCAATAGTATTTTCTCAAATACATCATTAATCTACAGTGATTTTGATTATGGTTTTGATGTTGATTTTAATGCTTTTGAAGTTGAATTAAATTCCGGAATTTATGATTATAACTTTAAACAAGATTTTAATTGGTACATAAACACAAGCAATACTTTAAGTTTTGGATTTCAATCAATATATCACAAATATAAACCTATGCAGTTCTTAATTAAATATGAAACAGATTCTACATATAATGATTTTAATGAAAATAATTCTGAAACCACAAATATAGATGAACAAAAAGCATTAGAAAATGCCATATACATTTCTAACAAACAAAAAATTGGAGATAGGTTTTCATTAGAATATGGTTTGCGATTTTCAAACTTGTATAATATTGGACCTTACACAGTAAAAACATATGGAGAATATGCCGAAGTAATAGATTCAACAGTTTATTCTGAAAATGAATTTTATAGTCCTTACTTTGGTTTAGAACCAAGAATTAACTCAACATTTTTATTAAACAAAACAAGCTCTATTAAAGCATCTTACAACCGAACATATCAATACTTACATTTATTATCAAATTCAACATCGGGTTCACCAACAGACATGTGGATGCCAAGCACACCAAATATAAAACCGGAATATGGCGACCAAATTGCTCTTGGATATTTTCGCAATTTTAAAAACAATAACTATGAATTTAGTATTGAAGGCTTTTATAAAGATTTAAAAAATCAAGTTGATTTTAAAGATGGTGCAGATGCATTTGGCAACCCTGATGTTGAAGCTGAACTTGTTTTTGGAAAAGGTAGAGCCTACGGTTTAGAGTTCTTACTAAAAAAAACAACAGGGAAATTTACAGGATGGATAGCTTACACTCTTTTAAAATCTGAAAGAAAATTTGATGATATTTCTGAAAACTGGTTTTCTGCAAGACAAGACAGAACACATGATATTTCAATAGTTGCAAGTTACAAATTAAATAAAAAAATAACCTTTTCTGCAACATGGGTTTATTACACAGGAGATGCAGTAACATTTCCTACAGGAAAATACGAAATTGACGGCAACATAATTAATCTTTATTCTGAAAGAAATGGCGACAGAATGCCAAATTACCATCGTTTAGATTTAGGCGTTACTTTTATTTTAAAAGAAAAAAAACGATTTAGAAGAGATTTAAATATATCAATTTATAATGCATATAATAGAAAAAATGCTTATTCAATAACATTTCAAGAAAATGAAATTACAGGAGAATCAGAAGCCGAAAGAATGTCTCTTTTTGGAATTGTTCCTTCAATTACTTGGAATTTTAGATTTTAATTAAAAAATAAAAAATGAATAAAAATATATACATATTAATAGTATTTGTTCTTTCAATTTATTCTTGTACAGATATTATAGAGTTAGATTTGAAGAATACAGAACCTCAAATTATAATTCAGGCAAACTTAAATATTACCGACAGCACTTATTCTGTAAAAATAACAAAGAGTAATGGATTTTACGAAAATGGTGATTTTGAAAAAGTTACAGGTGCAACAATTTCATTAATAAAAAATAATGAAATAACATATTCAATACCTGAAGTTAGTGATGGCTTATATTTTCTTAACAATATTATATGCAAACCTGAAGATGTTTTTACAACTACAATAACCGATAAAGATGGAAATAAATATACGGCATCAACAACTGCACCATACGGAGTTGATATTTTACAAATAATACCTTCACCCTTTACTCCTCTTGGAGATGAAATTACAGATGAAGATAA
>JAADEE010000135.1 GCA_013153575.1 Chlorobiota bacterium | reverse complement strand
CACTTCATACAAAAATAAGGATTAATTTTTAATGAACAAATTATAATATATGTAACAAAAAAAGAATGAACAGTATAAAACCATTCATTCTTATAAACGTGAGTTAGTTTGTTCTTTCTTAATACATAAGTTGCTTTTTAGATTGATTTTTCCAACCTGCATCACTTTTATATTTACTAAAAAATATAATTAAATCAGCATCGCTTTTATAATCTACAAAGTATATCTTTTTATCTGCATCACTTTTATAATCAACAAAATACCATTTACCATCATTTCCTGATGCATCACTTTTATAATCGCATTTATAAACTATTAAGTCAGCATCACTTTTGTAATCTGCAACAAAAACTTTTACATCGGCATCGCTTTTATAGTCAACAGAATAAACTTTTTGTGCATTTATTGCAGAACTTACTAGTAAAATTGCTAAAATTATTATTGTTTTTTTCATTATTTTGGGTTTTAAGTTAAAATTTAAAATTACATAGTTACTTATGATTTAACAAATGTTTCTTTGTATAATTTCTCCATGAAGCATATTTTTTGTTAGTTGTGTAATAAACAAAAAGTTTTGCATCTGTTTTATATTCATCAAAATAAATTTTGAAATCGGCATCTTTTTCATCATTAACAAAAAACCACCTTGCAGAATTTCCGTTTAATTCTTTTTCAGAATAACATTTATAAACAATTACATCTGCTTGGTTCTTAAATTCTGTAACATAAGCAATTATATCAGCATCATTGTAAGATTTACACGAATAAATTTTTTGTGCATTAATTGTAAGATTGCTAAAAAAAATAATAGTAACTAATAAGAATATTCCTCTCATATTGTTTTAGTTTAGTTGTAAATAGTTAGTTTGCAACTAAATTTACAACTTTTTAAGCACAAAAACAATATTTGATGTAAATTTTGTTTCATCAATAATTTCAACATCAAAATTATAAGGCTCAACAATTTCTAAAATTTCTTTTTTTGATGTAAAATGAAGTTCATCATATTCGGTTTTATTAAACTTTAATAGTTTTGTTGAGAAAAATTCAGTTAGTTTAGTTCCTTTATGCTTCTTTTCCATTTCGGAATTTCCATCTCGAATAATTATTTTTCCGGTTGGTTTTAAATTTTCTATACATTTTACAATTAACTCTTTTTGCTTTTCTTTAGGCATATAATGTAAAACATCAAGAATTGTAAAAACATCACTTTTAACAAAGTTAATTTGCAATGCATCACCACAAATAAAATTAAGTTTATCAGTTTTTGAAATATTATTTTGTGCAGTATTAATTTTTGTGCAATCGTAATCAATTCCTGTAAAAGTTCTTTCCTTTTCCACAAAACTTAACATATATGGCAAATATCCGTAACCTGTACCAATATCGGTTATATGTGCTTTCTTAGGAATTATATTATTGAAAAACTCATAATTATTTTCAAGCCTTGTTTTAATGCGTGTATAATGCTCAAGCACAGGGGTTTTGTAAATATAATTTAGAATAAGTTTCCTACGGAAATATTTAGGTGTTTCATATTTACATCTTATTTTTTTATACTCATTTTGCATTAATGCTCTGATGTTTTTTGCTTGTTCTCTGCTTATTTCTCCATAATCATCAACATTAATTCTTTCAAGAATATTAACGCTTACTTGCCCACTTTTCAGGAATGGTTCTCCTTTCGGAATGCAATCTCCGGCACCCTGAATAATTATTGGCAAAACATCAAGTCCTAATTCTTTTGCATATTCAAATGCACCTTTATGAAAACGTTTTATTTCCAAATCTTTTGAGCGTGTTCCTTCCGGAAAAATAAGAATTGAGTAGCCTTCTTTAATTTTTTCTTTCAGAATATCTTTGTTTTTTTCAAAACCGTTTGAAGTTGGTAAGAAATCTGCAAACTTTACAATTCTGCCGTAAAAAATATTGTTTTGTACCCAATCATTTGTTAAAATAATTATTTTCGAGTGCAACATTAAAAGAAGCGTAATGTCAATATGTGCCTGATGATTTGCTATTATAACAGCAGGTTTTTCAAATGTTTCTTTATGCGGATTATTAATTATTTTCTTAATATTTACAGGAATATAAACAATTGCTTTAGAAACTAATTTTAACCATTTATGTAATAAAAGTTTTTGTTTTTTTCTTCCGAAAGGAATAAGGCGTATTAAAGCATACAGAACTGTGGTAAAAATTGCACCTACAAAAAATGTTAAAAAAACGGACAAAGATGAAATTAAATCTTTAAAAGTTATTGGTAAACTTCGTTTTTTGCCTTGCTGTTTTATCAAGAAATTAAAAAGCAAAGGTTGTAAAGTATATGTTACAAACACAACCGAAGTTATTCCTATTACTGAAAGAAATGCAATTGAACGCATTGCAGGATGTTTAGCAAATATCAGCACTCCTATTGAGGTTACGGTAGTAATTGCCGAAAGCAAAACCGAAGTTTTAAACGAAGGCAAATTATCTTTTCCGTAACGATATTTTTGCAATAATCCTTGTGTTATAAAAATACTGTAATCAATTCCTAAACCAAAAATAAAAGTTGAGATTATGATATTGAAAATTGTGAATTTAAAGTTAAAAATCCACATAATTGTAAGTGTCCAAATCCAACTTACAAGCATTGGCAAAATTGTTATGAGTGTAAGTTCTATTCTGCCAAAATAAATTAGCAAGATTAAAAATACTACCGATAATGAAATGATTACCAGCAAATTAAAATCTTTTTGAAGAATTAAAACAACCTTATCAGTAATATATTTTTTATCAACAATATAAACATCATCATCAGTGCTTATTGCGTTATAAACATTTGTTTTATCATCTTGTTCTAACTTAATAAGGCTAACAATACTTGTAAGATTTTCCTTTTTATTAATCAAATCATTTCCAAAAAGTTCAATTAATTTTTCTTGAGTTTCTTCATCAAGAGTTTTGTGTTTTTTCTTTAAAGAAGAAATAAATTTTGCAAAAGCATTTTCCTTGAAACCATATTTTTTTCCGTAAATATTTAAATCATTTTCAAGTTTAGAAATCTTTTCCTGTGTCCAGAAATTTTGCCATTTTTTTATTCTTTCAT
>JAADEE010000259.1 GCA_013153575.1 Chlorobiota bacterium | reverse complement strand
TAAAAAAGTGAGCGGAATATTCAGGTAAAAACACCCACTTATTATAGGAATACTTGTATTCGCCTGCTTGATATAAATCGTAGTTTTTCAAAGTGATATCGTTTTTATTATTGACTGAATCATCATATACATCAAATAATTCGGAATCAATTTCATTATTATTTATTATTCCGCCTAACAGTAGTGAAATTTTTTTATTATAACTCACGACATTAAAAAATTTTAATTGGGTCTCAATAACTTCTTTCTCATTATCAACCAATTGTATCTTTTCATCTAATTGTTCATTATTCTCACTATTGACTTCTTTGATGTTATAATTTTGACGAATTGAATTTTTTGAACCGAATAAAGTAAACTGAAAAGCTTTATTGTCCGATATTTTTTCCGTATAAATGAGTTTATGTCGCATATAATCATTTTGAGAAGAAAGCAACGAATTATAATTATTATAATCATTACTGATTATTGATGAAGACGTATTTATGCTTTCATAACTCGCTCTGACCAAATACTCCAATAATTTATTTTGTGCAAGCATATAGTTTAATGAAAAATCGGTTCGAAATTGTTTCGGACGCTTCTTTGTTGACAAAGTATCTTCCGTAACAAACGAGCCGTCATCAATAATATACCGGTTATTTATTGATTTATTATTAGCTATTTCATCATTCAAATAATAAAAATTGGCTTTTATGTTCATATTTTTGCCAATTCGAAAATTGGTGTTATAATTTACAAAATATTGATTATTAAAATTATTTTTTTCACTTTCCAAAAAACTTGAAAATTTTTTCTCTGTTATTATTTTTTGAGCATAATATTCTTTTTCAATATTTTTAAACACATCGGATTGAAAGCCAAAATAATCAAATGGAGAGTTATTGATGCCTATGTTATTAAAACTAAGAGTTGCAAACGATTTGTAATTTTTTGTTATTCCCAGCAAATTACCGTTTAAATCCAAAGCTTTTGTTTTATTGCTAAACAAGCCCACACCTACATCATAGTTTCCTGTAAAATTAAATTTTCCTTTTTTTAATTTAAGATTAAGTACCACATCATCCGTATTCTCAATTTTTCTTAGTAAAGGATTCTCAGAATAATGTTCTATTGCCTGTATTTGACTAACCATATCAACATTGATATTTTTTGTCCCCAAAACATAATTGCCACCAAAAAGGTTGTCTCCTTCTAACAGCACCGTTTTAATCCCTTTACCTTTATATTTAATTTCACCGGTTTCGGAATTTACTTCAATTCCGGGTAGTTTGGTTAAAACATCTTGTATTTTTCTATCGGATTCATCTTTATAAGACGAGATATTATACACAACCGTATCTTTTTTTACTACTATAGGTTTTTTTCGGGCAACTACTATAATTTCGTCAAGAGATGTGGTTGAGGCTTCTTTCAAAACAAAATTAATTGTATATTTCTTGTCTTGCTCCGGATTTTCAATAATGTATCTCTCTTTTATATATCCATTGGAAATAACTTCTATAAGTATTTTTTTATATTTCTTTTTAAGTTCTATTGTATATTTTCCATTTTTTGCAATAGTAAATTCTTTAATTTCCGGCGAATTTGACGGATCTTTAAAAAGCACATTACTTGAAATAATCGCTTCACCTTCCATGTCTTCTATTCTCCCTTGAATTATTATCTGTGCAAATATTATATTTTGGTAAAATATGAAAACAAATAATTGTATCCACCGTTTATTCATTATCATTTTTTATGGTATAGTCCGGTTCATTAAATTCTATTGTTGCTTCAACATTATTAACCGATGAAGAATAAGCAAATTTTTTCATCTTTTTTAATAAACGCTTCATTTCCAACACATATTCATTCCATGTATATTCCTTTATATAGGGAATCTTCTCATTTTTAAATTCTCGCATAGAATTTAAAACAAGCTTTTCAGCCTCGATGCCAAGAGTTCCATCTTTACTTTTAATTTCTAAAATCAAGCCCGGCAAACCTGAAAATTTCCAGGGGCCATCTGAATAAGGTAAACTTTCCGTAAACCAAGCCTCATAATCCTTACCTTTATATTTGGCTACTGCTTTAGTACAGTTATATCCTAATATTTTTTTTGTTTCCGTAAGCAATTCCCATACAATATCACTTAATTTATCTTTGATTTTTATATATTTTTTCTTTTTAAAAAAATCTGTTTTAAAATAATAAAGTGAATCGTTATTTTTATCTTTAATAATTTTCCGGTTTAAGTAAACAGGTTTTTTAATTATAATTTTTTTATTGCAACCGTCATTGTTTACTTCACTAAAATTTTCATTATTTTTTTCATATATTTCGTATACTGAAATACTGTCATTAGGTATAAATAAATTAGACTTAAAAATATCCGAATGTGTTGTAAAAATAAAATTATAATCAACACTTACACTTTGCCCGGCAACAGTATTTAAAATCAAAAAAAACAAAATAAAATTGATAATTTTTTTCATCATATTCTTGTATCTTTAAAATTTGAGAAAAAGAAACTGTCTCAAAAGAATGAATTATTTGCTACTTTAAACAAGGACAAAAAACATTATAACTGATAATCTTAATATAGCAATTCAATTATCTCCTTTTTATTTATTTTAAAGTGAACAAAAAGATACTTTTGAGACAGCCTCAAGAATTTATTCAATTTTCATTATTTCTTTTACAAAAGCTGTTGCTGCTTGAACAGCTCCAGCTCCAGCTTCAGCACAAGTATCTGCGGTTACACTAAAAGTCGCAGAAACCTCATAAACAGTTACAGTAACACTAACCGTACATTGTCCATCTTCTAATCCTGACTGCTTTAAAAATGAATTGAAATCAAATTTCTGTAAACTTTCCAAATCTGAAAAGTTGAAATTTATTCTATCTATTGCATTAACACTAGTAACTTCATTTATATTACTTTTTACTTGGTCAGAATAATTAGTTGTTGCAAAACTAAAATTAATTGACACAATCATTAATAATAAAACTAACTTTTTCATAATTTCTAAATTTTGATTAAACATTTTGATTATTTCAAACCCATTTCACTTCCGGTTTGAACGGGAAGTTATAAGGTCTTAAACCAT
>JAADEE010000127.1 GCA_013153575.1 Chlorobiota bacterium | reverse complement strand
TTTAAAATCATTCTTGAAAAATGGTAAAATGGATGGACCTGTTATAAGATATTATAAATCAGGACTTACAGAAGTTAAAGGACAGTATAAAAATGATTTAAAAGAAGGAACTTGGATTTTTTACAGTGAAGACGGAAAATCAAAAGATACAATCATCTATAAAAATGGAAGAGATATTAACGAAGATGAAAAAGAAAGAATTGAATCTGAAAACTATCAAAAAAATATTGAAAAAAGCAAAAACTTATTAGACCCTGCTAACTATAAAAACAATCCTTACGAATATATTAATAAGCAAAAATAAAAATTATGAAAAAAACAATAATATTTATTTCAGTTGCATTATTAATTCTTTTATTTTCCTGTAAATCAGAAATGTACGTTTCTAATGTAAACTCTAAATATTTAGAAAATACTTCAGGACTTATTTATGCTTTACCAAAAACAAAATTAGAAGTTGAAATTGAAATAACAGAAACTCATAAACAAAAAGGACCTTTTGCTGAATATACAAATCTGTATTTCAATACAAAAAATGCAATTACCGAAAACAGTACTGATTACAGAATATCAAATATTTCAATAAATGCAAAACCGGTAACTGATTCTGCAAATATCTATTGCATAAATAGTTTAGACAATGAAATTGCAAGTCTTATAAACCTAACACAAAACGGTTTCATTGCCGGAATAAATATTTCAGATTATCAATCGGAAAAAATAGAAACAGAACAAAAAAATATTTTAACATCAAACAGTAACTACAATAAATTTGCAGATTATGCCGATTTTTCTTTAAAATCAATAAGAGAAACACAGTACGATACAATTTACAAAGAAGTTTTGCAAGATTCTGTTATTGTAAAAATACCTATTATAAAAAAGAAAGAAGTTTATAAATCTTTAAAAAAGCAAGCAAAAGAAACAGCCGATGTTTTATTTTTACTTCGCGATGACAGAAATGCACTTTTAAAAGGAGAAAATGATGGAAATAATTTCCCTGATGGAGAAGCTTTAAAGCTGATGATTAATGAGTTAAATAAGTTAGAAAAACAATATATGAGTTTATTCACAGGACAAGAAATTAAAGTAAAAAAACAATATAAATTTGAAATTATACCAAATTCGCAAACTACTGATAGCATAATTTATTTATTTAATTTCTCTGAAAATAAAGGCTTTTATAAAACAAATTCTGCAAAAAATGCAATTTATTTAAAATTAAACAAAAACACAGACCTTATTTCTACATCAGAATTTACAAAAAAAGCAATATTAAGTAATAAAAATAAGAAAGGTGCATATACCGGAATAATTTACAGAATACCACAAAACCTTACAGCCGAAGTTATTAACAGCAAATCTACACTTTATAAAAAAGAAATAAAAATAGCACAAGCCGGAACTTTAAATATTATTCCTGCAAAGCTTCTGAAAAACACAAAAGTAGAATTTTACCCTCAATACGGTTCATTAAAAAGAATTTCAAAAATAAAAGAATAATAAATGCAACCAAACTCATTTTATGTATCATTATAATGTTTTCATAAAGAGTTTTTTAATTGTTACATTCACAGTCAATATATTTTGGCTGTGAATTTTTAATAAATTGACTTTTATGAAAAATATATTCATAATAAAATTGTTTGTTTTTGTTTGTTTATTGAAGATGCCACATTAAAAAGGCATCTTCTTTTTTTGCATAAAAAAACCCGATTTCAACGAAATCGGGTTAACAATCACTAATTCTACTATTATGAAAAAATTACTCGGCAGTAACTTCTTTAACTTCACTCTGCCATAAACCATGTTTAGTGCAGTAAGCCATTGCGGTTAATTTTAAATTCTTTTTAGTTGGTACAATATAGAAATCAACTTCTGCATGTCCTGCTTTATTTCCGAATGTTCCGGGAGGAAATGCAACTTCACCTAATTTAACTTCCCCACTCCATAACTGAATATTTTGAATGAAATGATCAAAATCATCAGGATGAGGATATTCATTTCCTAATTTTACTTTTACTTTAAATTTTTCTCCAAGTTTTGCAGTATCTTCGCAATGAATAAATGGAGAATGTCTGTCAATGTAATCTTTTTTTGCTTCTCTTTCTACTTGACTAATGTCTTGATATTGATTAATTTTTGCCATTTTTATTATAATTTAAGAGTTTGAGATATTTTTATATCTTTTTTATTAATGTAACGCAAATTTACAAACTTTATTTTAAACAAACAAGCCTATTTAGAATTATTTTAAATAAATTTGTTTAATATTTTTTAGAGCCTTTAATCTTTTGTTTAAATCATTTAACTGATTTTTATTATTTATTTTAACGGTAATTATACCTTCAAAATTGTTATCATTCAACATTTTTAATGAAATTGCTTGTAAAGTAAGATTAAATTCTTTTGTTATAATCTCAGTAATTTTTGTTGCAATACCCGGCGTATCTTTACCGGAAACAAATATATTTGCAGAAAAAGTTGTATTAATATTTTCAGTATTCCATTTTGCATCAACTACTCTGTAAGGAAATCTGCTAATCATATCTTTTGCATTTTTGCATGATTTTTTATGAATACGAGTTCCTTTATTTACAGAAATAAATCCAAAAATTTTATCACCCGGCAAAGGATTACAACAAGTTGCAAGTGAATAATCTAAATTTGAAATATTATTTCCAATTAAAAGATAATCTTTTGATATATCTTCATTATCAGAAATAATTTCAGAAATTAAGTCTTCCTTAAATTTCTTGTTATCAAGCTTTTCTTCTTTTTTCTCAAAAGCTTGTTTTATTTTTGAAATATCAATATTACCTTCACCAACGTTATGGTAAAATTCAACAGCAGTTTTATAATTAAAATATGAAGTTAAAATTTCTATATTTTTTTCAGAAAATTTTAACTTTAAACGTTCTAACTTATCTTTAACTAACTCTTTTCCTTGTTCAGCTTTGTTAAATCTAATTCCTTTTAATGCTCTTTTTATTTTATTTTTTGTTCTTGAGCTTTTTGCAATTTTAAGCCACTCTGCATTTGGTTTTTTATTTTTATTCGTAAGAATTTTTACTGTATCTCCATTTTTAAGTTCATA
>JAADEE010000275.1 GCA_013153575.1 Chlorobiota bacterium | reverse complement strand
AATAAGAATATATCCTACGGTTTCAAATGGTCATATTATTATAGAACTTTCAGATTATATAGATTATGATTTATATATTGAGGTATATGATATTATTGGTCAGTTGGTTTATAAAAAAACTATTACAAATGTTAAAGATAAGAATGAAATTGATATAAGTATGTTTGCCGCAGATATGTATATAATAAAGGCTGGGTTTAACACTAAACTTAAACAGGAAAAACTTATAATTTATAGATAATAGATTTGTGTGTTATGGTGAAAAATGCCTTGTCCGTGTGGAAGTGGAAAGAAATTTAAGCATTGTTGCGGTAAATATTAATCATATTTTTTAACTTTGTGGGAAATTTATAGATATGTTAGAATTTATATTAAACAATAAGTTAATAAAAACACAAAAATCAGCAAGCTCAATTTTGCTTGATTTTATACGATACGACCAACATTTAAAAGGTACAAAATCAGGTTGTCGTGAAGGTGATTGTGGTGCTTGTACTGTTCTTGTAGGAACTCTTGAAAACGGAAAAGTAAATTATAAAAGTGTGGCATCTTGCCTTACACCGCTTGGGAATGTGGCAGGTAAGCACGTTGTAACTGTTGAAGGTTTAAATGCTGAAAAAGAACTTACACCAATTCAACATGCACTTGATGAACATGCAGGAACTCAGTGTGGTTTTTGTACACCGGGTTTTGTTGTTTCATTAACAGGTCATGCATTATCAAAAGATTTTGGCAAGTATGATGAAGCAATAAGCTCAGTTTCAGGAAATATTTGCCGTTGTACAGGTTATAAATCAATTGAACGTGCAACAAAAGATATAGCAGAAGGTTTAAAAGCAACTAAAGAAAATTCATTAGATTGGTTAATTGAAAATAAATATTTACCTGATTATTTTTCGGATATAGCAAGTCGTCTTGCTGATATTGATTTGGATAAACTTCCGAAAGGCAAAAAAATAATTGGTGGAGGAACTGATTTATATGTTCAAAAAATGGATGAAACTTCTGAAGTTGATGCTTCATTTGTTCTTTCTTATGAAAAACTAAAAGGCATTTCAGAAAATGATGGAATAATTACGGTTGGAGCTGCAACTACAGCAAATGAAATTATGCATTCGGATATTTTTAACAAATATTTCCCCAAAATTAAAACTTGGTTTAAGTTAATTTCATCGGAACAAATCAGAAATGTAGGAACTATTGCAGGTAACTTTGTAAATGCTTCACCAATTGGAGATTTAAGTATTTTCTTTTTGGCATTAAATTCTGAATTAGTTATAAAAGATTCTCGCGATAATGAAAGAACTGTTGCTTTAAAAGATTTCTTTAAAGATTATAAAAAAGTTGATTTGCAGGAAGGTGAAATTATTAAAGAATTAAAGTTTGTTGTTCCTAAAGAAAACTTTAAATTTAATTTTGAGAAAGTTTCTAAACGAACTTATTTGGATATTGCAAGTGTAAATACTGCTGTTTCATATACACTAGCAAAAAATGTTATTGAAGATATTCATATTTCTGGTGGCGGATTAGCTGCAACTCCTGTTTATTTTAACAAAACAAGAGAGTTTTTAAAAGGTAAGGAACTTAATGAGGCAAATCTTCAACAAGCAAGCGATGTTTTGCTTACTGAGGTTACGCCAATGAGTGATATTAGAGGAAGCAAAGAATATAAAAGCTTATTATTAAAACAGTTATTTTTTGCTCATTTTGAGGAATAGAAAAGTAAACATATTAAAAAAAGCCTAATTAATTTTAAATTAGGCTTTTTTGTTTGGTGAAAACTATATTTATTGTACTGTAAATTTTACTTCTGCACCATTTACATAACTTCTAATTTTGTATTTATCTCCTTCGTTTATAGGGTTCATTTTAAGATTTATTTCTCTTAAATTTGTGCAATTTGATATTTCAGGAGGTAAAGTTTTTATTTGATTTGCATATAAATTCAATATTGATAATGATTCCATAGAACCAATTTCAGGTGGAATTGATGTTAGTTTATTGCCAAAAAGATTGAAATCTTCTAAGAAAACCATATTTTTTATTTCTTTTGGAAGCTCAGATATTTTATTATCGCTAATATCTAATTTATTTAAAGCTTCAATTTCTGTAATAACTATTGGAAATTCCGAGAAATTATTAGAGCTAACATCTAAAATTATTAGATATTGTAAATTTTTAAGAGTTTCAGGCAATTTTGAAAGGAAATTTCCTCTGATGTTAATGTCTGATAGGTTAGGGAGTTCTCCAATTTCATCAGGAAGACTTTCTAAATCATTATTTCCTGCAGATAATTTAATAAGATTATCCATTTTACTAATTTCAGCAGGAATAGAGCTTAAGTTAATATTTTGGCTAACATCAAATTCTGTAACGTTTTTTAAGTTTCCTATTGTTTTAGGTAAAGTTTCAAGCTTGTTTTTAGATGCAAATAGAGTTACAAGTTTAGTAAGATTTCCAATTTCATCTGGGAATTTAGTAATACTGTTTTCGCTTAAACTTAAAACTTCTAATTTTTTTAAGTTGCCAATTTCTTTAGGTAAAGATGTTAGGTTGTTTTGTCTAAAATCAACATATTCTAAATTTGTAAGTTCTCCAATTTCCGGAGGTATAGATTTTATTTGGTTATCTCTTAAATCGAGCATTTTCAAATATTTCAATTTTTTTATTGAAGGTGGTATCTGAGAAATACTGTTTCTTGCTAATTTTAAAATTTCTAAATTAGTTAAACTGCCAAGTATGTGAGGTATTTGAGTAATGTTATTTTCTTCAAGGTTTAAAGATTGAAGGTTTGATAATCGTTTTATTTCTTTAGGAATAACAGGTGTATTAATTAAAGTTAAGATGTAAACATTTTCAGGGTTTTTGAGAGCTTCGTCAAGCGATGTGTATTCTTTTGCATTTTGTAATTCTGCAGTATTTAGTCGTAAATTTATTTCGCAATTTTCTAATGAATCTTTTAACTCTTTGACTTGATATGAAGGTATTTTATTTCCTCTTAGGTCTATGTATTTTAAAGAATGCATTTCTAAAAGACCTTTTGGTATTGCTTTTAATTTGTTAAAGCCAAAATTTAAGTAAGGAATAGATGTTTCTTTATAAATAACAGGATGT
>JAADEE010000238.1 GCA_013153575.1 Chlorobiota bacterium | reverse complement strand
CACCTTTAACTAAAATTCTGGCAGTAATAATATCCGGATATTTAAAAAAGAAACTTCCTATAAGTAAAAATGTAATAATTAAAAAAATAACAGTTATTCCAATTCTTACAATTTTTGCAGGAGGTGTTCCTATTATTTCTTCAACTTCTTCACTTCTTATTTCAATATTATTTGGCATATAATTGCATTATATAAGTTATATTTAGGATATAAGCTTTATTATTTATTGTTTTAAGTTGAAAAATATAACCATGCAGTTATGATTATTTTACAAAATAAAATCAATAAAAATATATTTAATCTCCAAGTTCTAATTGATTTTTTACTAATTTAAAATATGCTCCTTGTTTTTTTACAAGCTCTTGGTGTGTACCTTCTTCAATTAATTTTCCTTTTTCAAGAACAATAATTTTATCGGCATTTTTTACAGTGCTTAAACGATGTGCTACAACAATTACGGTTTTTCCTTTAAAAAAGTTATTAAGATTATCCATAATAATTTTTTCGTTATTTGCATCAAGTGCGTTTGTTGCTTCATCGAAAAAAATAAATTCAGGATTTTTATATACCGCCCTTGCAATTAAAATTCTTTGCTTTTGTCCCTGACTTAATCCTGTGCCTTGCTGACCTATTTTTGTATTGTATGCCAATGGCAAACTTTCAATAAATTCACGGATATTTGCTACGTTAACTGCATGAAGTAATTTGTCTTTGTCAACAACTTCATCACTAACGGCAATATTTTTTGCAATACTGTCAGAAAAAATAAATCCGTCTTGCATAACTGTTCCGCATTTGTTTCTCCATGTTCTTATGCTGAAATTTTTAAGTTGAATGTCGCCTATTTTAATACTGCCTTTATTAGGCGGATAAAATCCTAAAAGAAGTTTTAATAATGTTGTTTTTCCACTTCCGCTGGTGCCTACAATTGCAGTAATTTTTTTATCAGGAACATGTAGGTTAATGTTTTTCAAAACATAATCGTCTTTACTACCCGAATAACTAAACGAAACGTCTTCAATAAAAATATCTCTTTTTTCAGGAAGGTCAGAAATTTTTGCTTCATCAGGTTTTTCTTCATCATCTTTAAGATGAATTTCGCCCAAGCGTTCTAAACTTATTTTTGCATCTTGTGCAGAACGCATAAAATTAATCATCTGTTCAACAGGGCTGTTTAATTGCCCTATTATGTACTGAACGGCAAGCATCATTCCCAAAGTCATATCTCCATGAATTACAGAGGTTGCTGCAATAAATGATATAAAAATATTTTTTGTTTCGTTAAGAAAAACCGAACCTGCTTGTTGGTATTGATTTAAAGCTAAACTTTTAACATTAATTTTAAAAAGTCGGGCTTGAATGCGTTCCCATTCCCAACGTTTTTGCCGTTCGGCATTATGCAACTTAATTTCTTGCATTCCTGTAATTAGTTGTATTACATTACTTTGGTTGTCAGATAATTGATTGAAACGTTTATAGTCAAGTTCACGTCTTTTTTTCATAAAAAACCAAATCCAAAGACCATAAAGTACACTTCCGACAAGGAAAATTGTAAAAATTTGAATACTGTAAAAAAGTAATACTAATCCGAAAATTATAAGGTTTACAAAAGCAAATAGTATGTTTAAACTTGTACTTGTAAGAAAGTTTTCAATACGTTTATGGTCGTTGATGCGTTGCAAAATATCGCCTGTCATTTTTTTATCGAAAAAACTTATAGGCAATTTCATTAGCTTAATTAAAAAATCGCTGATTAATGAAATATTTACTCGTGTGCTTATGTGCAGTAATATCCAACTTCTGATAAAATCAACAGCAGTTTTGCCAATGTAAAGTGTAATTTGGGCAATTAAAACAAGGTAAATAAAATCAATATTTTGATTTGAAATACCAAAATCAACAACGGATTGTGTAAGGAAAGGAAAAATAAGTTGCAATAAACTTCCTGTAATTAAACCAAGAAAAAGCTGAATTATAAGTTTTTTATGAGGTTTTATGTATTGAAACAAAAACTTAAAACTTGTTTTATCATTTTTATCATCTTCGGTTTCGTAGAAATCAGGTGTTGGTTCAAGTAAAAGAGCAATTCCTTTTTCTTCTCCATCCTTTTTTGTGCTTAACCATTTATTTAGAAACTCTTGTTTTGTGTATTTTAGTAATCCTTCGGCAGGGTCGGAAACATAAATTGTATCTCTTTTTTTTGAGATTTTATAAACAACAACAAAATGATTTTGCCCCCAGTGAACAATACAAGGTAAATTTGCTTCTTCTGCAAGTTGTTCAAAAGTTATGCTTACGCCTATTGTTCGCATACCTATTGCTTCTGCAGCATCCGAAATTCCAAGTAATGAAACACCTTCGCGAGTTATGCGACTTTTCTCACGTAAATTCTGCAAGCTGTATGTTTTGCCATAATGTTTTGCAACTATGCGTAGGCATGTTGGTCCGCAATCCATGGCGTCTAATTGGTGGTAGTGGGGGAATTTTTTCAAATTGTTAAGTTTATAACTTAAACAAAAATATAAAAAATATTATATTGATTGTATTTTATTTATTTTTAAATTCAATATTGAACATTTTTAAATATTCTTCAATAGGTCCCAGACCAATTTCTGCCCTTCTTATATTAACATTTTTTGGATCTTCTAACTTATATAGTTTGTATTTTCCTGTTTCGGGATTAATATCAATTTGGGTTCCGTATTTTTGTGGTTCTCCTTTATTTGATAATATTCTATCTTCAAGATATGCTAAGTCATATGCTTTTGATTCTCCTTGTTTTACAGATTCTCGAAGATATGGTAAATATAATTCTTGGGTGTTGAGTGAAGCGTGTTGAATTATCAACCAAACGGCTGTATTTGCTTTTTCCCCTACTGAGCTAATTCCCGGCCAACTATATTGATTTATAATTTCACGTATTCTTTTTTCATTTATACTATCTTGCCAAGTAATTAAATTCCAAAAATATTTCATATTCTTGGAATTTCTACCAAACTTATCTTCTGCTTCTTTAATTAATAACCTTAAAGTTTGGTCTTTTATAATCATATTTTCAAGTTCTGTTTTTAAAGGTTTATTATAGTCTTTTTCAAATTCATCCAAATTTGCTTGAA
>JAADEE010000163.1 GCA_013153575.1 Chlorobiota bacterium | reverse complement strand
CAAAGTTTTTTATATAACCTTTGTAACTTTTAACATGTTTGTTTTATGTGAAACATGCATTGGTGTACTTGCTACATGAATAACATAATCGTCTTTCATTAACAAACCTTTTTCTTTTAAAATATTAATTGATTTAGAAATTGCTTCGTCAATACTGTCAAGTTCATTAAAATGAACAGCTCTAACACCCCAAAGAAGTGATAATGCACTAAGTAATTCTTTATGTCTTGTGAAAGCATAAATATCTGCCTTAGGTCGATAACCTGATATAGTAGAAGCTGTACTTCCTTTTTCTGTAAAAGTAATAATTGCTTTAGCTCCAACACGTTCTGCCATTATTGATGCACTATAGCAAATGTTGTCGCGTAAAAATCTTGGAGAATCAGGTTTTGGAGGAAGCCCTCTATTGTAGTTATATCTGTTTTTTTCTGTGTGCTGAATAATTTTATGCATACTTTCAATAGTTTCAATAGGATATTTTCCTACAGAAGTTTCACCACTAAGCATAACAGTATCAACACCATCAAGAACTGCATTTGCAACATCATTGGCTTCTGCACGTGTTGGTCGGAAATTAGTAATCATGCTTTCCATCATTTGAGTAGCAATAATTACGGGTGTTGAATTGTCAATACATTTTTCTACAATTTCTTTTTGTAGTAAAGGAACAGTATCAAAAGGCATTTCAACTCCTAAATCACCTCTGGCAACCATAATTGCATCAGTTTCTTTAATAATAGCATCAATATTTTTAATTGCTTGCGGTTTTTCAATTTTTGAAACTACTAGAATGTTTTTTCTCTTTCTTTTAATCATTTGTTTTAATTCAATAACATCACTTACTTCACGAACAAATGAAAGAGCAATCCAATCAACATTTTGAGAAATTGCAAAAGTTGCATCTTCAATATCTTTTTCAGTTAAACTTGGTAGAGAAACATTTGTATTAGGAAGGTTTACACCTTTATTCGATGATAGAAATCCGCCATGCAACATTTTTGCTTTTACGGAATCAATTCCATTAGTTTCTATAACCTCTAGTTTTAAGTTTCCGTCATCAATTAAAATAAAATCCCCAACTTCAACATCTTGTGGAAACTCTTGATAACTCATATAAACTCTATCTTCTGTCCCAATAACTTTTTTAGTAACAAATTCAAGTATTTTACCTTTTTCAAGAAAAACTTTTCCGCCTTTAATTTCTCCAATGCGAAGTTTTGGGCCTTGTAAATCTGCAAGTATAGCAACATCAACATCCATTTCAGAGTTAAGGTCTCGTATTGTTTTTATTATTTTTGCAGCATCTTCATGTTTACTGTGTGAAAAGTTTATTCTGCAAACATCTACACCGGCTTCAAACATTTTTTTTAAAACTTTTTTGTCAGAAGATGCAGGACCAAGTGTTGCAATAATCTTTGTTTTTGAATCATCAAATGTCATTGTTAATTTCTTTTTAATTAGTAGTTTCTTATTTAAAATACAAAAGTAATTTTCTCTTTTATAAAAACTCTAAAAAGTTATTTTTTATTTAACTCATATTCTTCTTGTGCTAATTTTATTAAAGTATCAATATCTTCATCATTTTTGTTATTCATATCTTTAACTTCTTCAACTTCAGAATTTAATTCTCTATCATAGTCTGACATTTTTTCTTTAAGTATGTCAGAAATATTTTTGAATTTTTTTGCTCCTTGACTTTGTATTTTATTTAAAAAATCATCAAGTTGATTTAAGTGTTTTTCAATTTCAAGTTTTTTGTAAACTGTTGCTGTTCCATCTTTTACGGCTTCCGAAAATTCTTTAAATTCTTTTGCTGATACTTCAAATGCCTTTTTTGCTTTTTCGTTTATATCAGCAGACACATCATAGAATTGTTTTTTAATTTCTTCATACAATTCTTCATCTTCTTTTTCTCTTAATTTTTTTCTTTCAAGAATATGTCCGTCTTTTTCTTCAATTTCATTTTTCCATGAAGAAAACATATCTTTTGCTTCATCAAATATTGATTTCTTTGCCATAATTATTTATTTTTCATCAAATATAGTTAAGATATTGAACTTTGTAAAAAATAAAAATACTTTTTTAAATAAATTACTGTTATTTGTTAAAAAGAATTTTATAAAAATTATATTTGCATATTATTTTACTTGAAAAAATATAAAATTTTTAAACATGAAAATAGCAATGGTTGGAACAGGTTATGTAGGATTAGTTTCCGGAACTTGTTTTGCAGAAACAGGAGCTGATGTTACTTGTTTTGATATTGATGAAAAGAAAATATCTAACCTTAAAGAAGGAATAATTCCTATTTATGAACCGGGTTTGGAAAAAATGGTAAAACGTAATATTGAAAATAAACGTTTACAATTTTCAACAGATTTAGCAAATGGTTTAGATGGTGTTCAAGTTGTTTTTAGTGCAGTAGGAACTCCTCCTGATGAAGACGGGAGTGCAGATTTACGTTATGTACTTCAAGTAGCAAGAGAAGTTGGTCAAAGTATGACAGACTATTTGGTTTTTGTAACAAAAAGTACAGTTCCTATTGGTACTGCTGAAAAAGTTAAAGCAGCAATACAAGAAGAACTTGATAAAAGAGGTAAAGATATTAAATTTGATATAGCTTCAAATCCTGAGTTTTTAAAAGAAGGTAGTGCAATTGATGATTTTATGAAACCTGACAGGATTGTTGTTGGTGTTGAAAGTGAAAAAGCTAAAAAAGTTATGAATAAGTTGTATCATCCGTTTGTATTGAATGGACACCCTATAATTTTTATGGATGTTCCTTCGGCTGAGATGACTAAGTATGCTGCTAATTCAATGTTGGCAACTAAAATTAGTTTCATGAACGACATTGCAAACTTATGTGAAATTGTTGGAGCAGATATTACAAATGTAAGAAAAGGTATAGGAAGTGATAGTAGAATAGGAAATAAATTTCTTTATGCAGGAACAGGATATGGCGGTTCTTGTTTTCCTAAAGATGTACAGGCACTTATAAAAACTGCAGATGAGAATAAATATTCTTTAGAAATTTTAAAAGCAGTTGAAAGAGTTAATAATAGGCAAAAGTCAGTACTTTATAATAAATTATATTCTTATTTTAAAGGAAATTTAAAAGATAAAA
>JAADEE010000194.1 GCA_013153575.1 Chlorobiota bacterium | reverse complement strand
AAATGAAAACAATTATAAACATTTTATTAGTTTTAGTCCTTATTCAAAATAAAAAATAGGGATTAATTTTGCTGTTTAATGTTTAATTTAAAATTAAAACAAACAAAACTCTCTATTTTTACTTGATAGAGAGTTTTTTTAGAAAATAACTAAAATATTATGAAAACATGAAGTGATATAATGTTAGAAAGTTTAGCTAAAAATTGAATTGATACAGTTTTTGGTTATCCTGGTGGTGCTATTATGCCATTATATGATAAGTTAGAACATTTTGATAAAATAAAACATATTCTTGTAAGGCATGAACAAGGAGCTGCTTTTGCTGCTCAATGAATTTCAAGAAGCTCAGATAAATTATGAGTTGCTATTGCTACTTCAGGACCTGGTGCTACCAATCTAATTACAGGTATTATGGATGCCTATATGGATTCAATTCCTAGTTTGTTTATTACATGACAAGTTGCTTATAGTTTAATGGGGAGTGATGTTTTTCAAGAAGTAGATATTATTTGAGCAACTATGAGTTGTGTAAAACATAGTTTTTTGATAACTGATCCTTCTACTATTCCTGAAATTGTTTCAGAAGCAGTAAAAATTGCAACAACAGGAAGACCATGACCTGTATTAATTGATTTTCCAAAAGATATGCAATTAGCAGAATATAAAAAACCTTTAGAGGAAATTGATTTAAATCTTCATTATAATAGACAGCCAAAAATTGAGTTAAAAGAAGAAAAAATTTTAGAGGCTTTAGAAATGATTCAAGAAGCTGAAAAACCAGTATTATTAATTGGGCAATGAATTAAAGTTTCTTGAGCAGAATATGAACTTGCTAGTTTTGTAAATGCTCTTCAAATTCCAACTGTTTCTACTTTACTTGCTAAATGAGCTTTAAGAGAAGATAATCCAAATTATTTATGAATGCTTTGAATGCATGGTTTTTATGAAGCAAATATGGCAATATCTAATGCAGATTTAATTATTTCAATTGGTTCTAGATTTGATGATAGGATTGTTTGAACTTATGAAAGTTTTGCTAAAGATGCTAAAGTTATTCATGTAGATATTGATAAATCAGAATTAGATAAAGTTGTAAAAACTAATTTGGCAATTCATGCTGATGCAAAAGATTTTTTAAATAAAATAAATTTAGAAGAACTAACTTCATTAAAAATAAGTGATTGGAGAAAACAAATTAATGATTGGAAAGAATTACATTGTTTTGAAAAAGAAACTAAAGAATTTTCTACAAAAAATGCTCTTAATACAATAAATAAGGTTACTGAAGAAAATTTAGATAAATATATTATAGTTACTGATGTATGACAACATCAAATGTGGTCTGCTCAAATTCTAAAAGTTGCAAACACTAAATCTTGGTTAACTTCAGGTGGAGCCTGAACAATGTGATTTGGAATTCCAAATGCAATGTGAGCAGCAGAAGTTAATCCAGATAAACAAATTATTACTATTGTATGAGATTGAAGTGTTCAAATGAATATTCAAGAATTACAAACTATTGCTCAAAATAATTATAATGTGAATATTATAATTATGAATAATAATTTTTTATGAATGGTAAGACAATGGCAAGATTTATTTTTTGATAAAAATTATGCTGCTACACCAATAACTTCACCAGATTATGTAAAATTAGCAGATGCTTATAATATAAGATGATATAGAGTAGAAAATGAAAATGAATTAGAAAAAGTTTTAAAAGAAGAATTTAAAAAAGAATGACCTTCTATAATAGAAGTTACAAAAATTCTTGATGAAGATAATATTTTTCCAATGGTATGACCATGAATGAAATTAAAAGATACTATGTGATGTAGAGAGTGTTTAAAATAAATTTAATAAATAAAAAAATAAATTATGAAGTTAAATTATATAAATGTTATTACAAATAATTCTGTTTGAGTTATAAATAGATTAAGTAATTTACTTAGAAAAAGAAATTATTCAATTGAAGCTTTTAGTGCTGCTTTTGATGAAAAAGGATATGGACATATACTTATTTGAATTGAAATAGAAGAAGATGAAGAATTAAAACAAGTTATTTCTCAAATTTCTAAACTTTTTGATGTAAAAGAAGTTGTTGATATGTCTAATTCAAAAAAACAAATTAAGTATTTATTTAATGTAAATTCAAATTGTAAAAAAACTTTGAAAAAAATATCAAGAGAACCTGATAAAGTTATTGAAACAGAAAAAGGTTTAATTTATATTTTTATAATAAAGGCCAAGAATAAATATGAGTTTATGCAAGAATTAAATAATTTAAGATTTAAATATGTTTATAGAGTTATTTGATTAACTTAAAAAAAACTTACTAATTTTAAAATTAGTAAGTTTTTAAATTGTTGATATATGGTGTCAATGGGTGGATTTGAACCACCGACAACAGGGTTATGAATCCTGCACTCTACCCCTGAGTTACACTGACAAAATGGTACGGCTACGGAGAATCGAACTCCGGTTACCGGGATGAAAACCCGAGGTCCTAACCACTAGACGATAGCCGCATATCTAAAAATGTAAAAGTATTATATATTTTATTATAAATAGTCAAATTTTTTTATTAATATTTTTTTTTGTAAAAAAAATATTTTTCATATAATCATTAATATTTTAAATTAATTAAATATCAAAAATTATGTTAGAAAGTATAATTAAAAAAATTTTTTGAGATCCTGATGAGAAAAAAGTAAAAAAGTATTTAGAAGTTGTAAATGAAATAAATAAAAAATATGAGGATTTTTCTTCTAATACATTAGAAGATGTAAAAAATAAAACAAAGGAATTTCAAAAAAAGTTTGAATGATTAGATTTTAGAAATAAAGAAGATTCAAAGAAAATTAAAAAAATTATTGATGAAATAAAAGTAGAGGCAATTGCAAATTTAAAGCATGCTTGTAGATTATTGAATTGAAAAAAATTTGAAGTTTGAACAAATAAAAGAGAGCTAGAATGGAATATGATTCCTTATGATGTTCAGTTAATTTGATGATTAGCTTTAAATGACTGAGGTATTGCAGAAATGAAAACATGAGAATGAAAAACTCTTGTTTGAACTATTCCTGCTTATTTAAATGCATTAACTTGAAATCCTATACATTTTGTAACTGTT
>JAADEE010000025.1 GCA_013153575.1 Chlorobiota bacterium | reverse complement strand
TACCACGCTATTTTATCATCTTCATAAGATGCCGAAAGTATATCATTATCTCCATCTCCATCCAAATCTATTGAATAAACACTTGTAGCACCATCTGCTAATGTTGTTATTATCTTTTGTGAAGAAAAATTACCACTACCATCATTCTCATACCACGCTATTTTATCATCTTCATAAGATGCCGAAAGTATATCATTATCTCCATCTCCATCCAAATCTATTGAATAAACACACTCAGCACCATTAGTTAATGTTTCTATTATAATATTTTGCTCTGATAAATAAGTTTGAGCATAAACTGAAAAGGTAAAAAAAAGGAATACTAATGATAATATTTTTTTTTCATTTTTTAAAGCTTTAAAGAAGTTATAAATAAAAGTTTTATAAACTATAACCAATAAAAATCAAAATGTTAATATCATAAAATATCTTATATATTAAAAAAACAGCTTACTTAAATTATTGTAACATATAAAATAAAACCCTTCAGGTTAAAAAACCCAAAGGATATTATTTATAGTTTTTAATAAAATTAAAATGGGTATTTATTATCTTCAATAATCTTATTAGCAATTTTACGTCTTGCTGCAATTACGTTTACACCATCAACTTTAGTGAAACGTTTCATTCCCATTAACATTCCCATTCTTTCATTACCTTCAGCAAATGAATTTACTGCATCATCTCCAAATTTCTTAATTGCTGCAGCAACATCATAAAAATATACATCAAGCATAAGTTTAAGAAGTTCTACTTTATCTTCACCTTTCATATCTTGTATTTTTTCAACACGAAGCATAAAAGATTCTGATGCATAAGTTAACATAAGCATATCTGCAACTGCAAACAGAAGCTCTTGCTCTTGTTGCAATTTATCTTGATATTTTTGAGCTGCTGCTCCTGCAACCATTAAAATTGCTTTTTTGAAATTTTTAAGAGCTTTCTTTTTAAGTTCAAAATAATCTTGAGTTGTATCTCCAAAATCAGGAATACCCATAAGCTCTTTTCCAACTTCCATTGCAGGTCCTAAAACATCAATCTCACCTTTAAAAGCTCTTTTAAGAAGTTCGCCAACCATTACCATACGGTTAATTTCATTGGTACCTTCAAAAATACGATTAATTCTTGCATCTCTATAAGCACGTTCAACATCAGTTTCAGCAGAATATCCCATTCCTCCGTAAATTTGAACACCCTCATCAACAACATAATCTAATGTTTCTGAGCCATAAACTTTTGCAATGGCAGCCTCAACAGCATATTGACGAAGTCCTTCCATTGATGCTTTACCTTTATCCATACCATTTGCAATATGTTCTTGGATTTTATCATCAACATTTTGGCTCACACGATACATAATAGATTCAGCAGCAAAAGTCCTTATTACCATTTCTGCAAGTTTGTGTTTAATTGCTCCAAATTGAGAAATAGGTGTTTTAAACTGCTTTCTTTCATTTGCGTACTTAACAGCACTTGTAGCAACAGCTTTTGATGCTCCAACAGTTGACCCTCCAAGTTTTAATCTTCCTAAATTTAAGATGTTAAGTGCAATTTTAAATCCTTCATTTCTTTCACCAAGAAGGTTCTCTGCAGGCACTTTTACATCTTCATAATAAACTTGAACTGTTGATGAGCCTCTTATACCCATTTTCTCTTCATCTGCACCAATTGTTACTCCATCCCAAGAGCTTTCTACAATAAATGCTGAAAGATTTTTATCATCATTAATTTTTGCAAAAACTATGTGTAAATCAGCAATTCCACCATTTGTAATCCACATTTTCACACCATTTAATGTGTAATATGTACCATCTTCACTTAAAATAGCTTTTGATTTTCCTGAATTTGCATCAGATCCTGCACCCGGCTCTGTTAAACAATAAGCTCCTATATACTCACCACTTGCAAGTTTTGGTAAATATTTTTTCTTTTGTTCTTCATTTCCGTAATAAAGAATAGGTAATGTTCCAATTCCTGTATGAGCAGAAAATGCTACTACATATGAAAAACTGCCTCCCATTGCTTCTGCAACTCTCATTGAGGTTACAGTATTTTGCCCAAAGCCTTCATATTCTTCAGGAACAGAAACTCCAAGTAAGCCTTGTTCTCCTGCTTCTTTTAAAAGTTTTAATAGTAATTCTCTATCATGTTTATCAAGAGCATCAATATTTGGTAAAACCTTTGCATCAACAAAATCATAGCACATTTGTGCCATCATGTTTTGTTCTTCATTAAATTCTTCAGGAATGAAGATATCTTTGAATGAAGTTTCTTTTACTAAGAATTCTCCACCTTTTATTATTTTTTTATTTTCCATTTTTTTGAGATTTGAGATTTGAGACATTAAGTTTTAGACTTTTGAATTTATCTTATAAGTATTGTTTCAAATCAGATTAATTATTTCTTAACTTTTTTATTAAACCATAAGTCATTTTCTGAATTTCATCAATTTTATTTAATATTGAATTTGAAATTTCTTTACTTATTAGATTTAATTTATTTGCAAGAATTATTTGTGTTTGTAACTCAAAAGAAGAACCGTTTGAAATACCTAGAAAATGGATAAATTCTTTCACATTATTTCTCCCTGCACCTTCTGCAATATTTGAAGGAATAGAAACAGCTGAACGCTTAATTTGAGAGGTTAACCCAAACCTTTCATCAATCGGAAAGTTTGCAACTGCTTCATAAACTTCAATTGTTAAAATCATTGCTTTATTCCAAACATATAGTTCTTTTAGATTATGCATCTTGTTTTTTAGTATTGAGATTAGAGATGTGAGTACTTAGATTTTAGGTATAGCGTCTCACATCTCAATACTCATATCTCATGCCTAACATCTATAACAACTCAAATATCCCTGCACCACCTTGTCCGGTACCAATACACATAGTTACCATTCCATATTTTTGTTTTCTTAACCTCATTTCATTCATAAGCTGAACGGTAAGTTTTGCTCCTGTTGCTCCAAGCGGATGACCTAATGCTATTGCTCCACCATTTACATTTACAATATCGGGGTTTAAACCTAACTCCTTAATAACTGCAATTGATTGAGAAGCAAAAGCTTCATTTAATTCAAACTGTTCTATTTGATCCATTGTCATTCCTGCGTGTTTCAACACTTTTGGAATTGCCGCAATTGGTCCTATACCCATTTTATATGGTTCAACACCGGCAACTTGATAATCAACCAAACGAGCAATTGGTGTAAGATTATATTCTTTTACAATCTTTTCTGAAACAACTAAAACAAAAGCTGCTCCATCAGACATTTGAGAACTGTTTCCTGCTGTAACACTTCCTCCTTGTTTGAATACCGGTTTTAATCTTGCTAAACCTTCAATATTTGATTTACGAGGTCCTTCGTCTTTATTTACAGTATATTTGCGAGTTTGATGTTTTCCATCTGCAAAATAATCTTCGGTAACTTCAATAGGTACAATTTGACTATCAAATTTACCTTCTGCTTGAGCTTTTAATGCTTTTTCGTGAGATTTTAAAGAAAACTCATCTTGCTCTTCACGTGTAACATTATATTCTGTAACAACAGCTTCGGCTGTTAAGCCCATTCCGTGCCACCAGTCAGGGTGTGTTTTTGCAACTGTTGGATTTGGCACACTTCTCCAACCTCCCATTGCTATCATCGACATTGTTTCTGCTCCTCCTGCAATAATCATATCTGCCATTCCTGCACGGATTTTAGCCGTAGCTACTGCTATTGTTTCTAATCCTGATGCACAATATCGATTAATTGTTGAACCGGGAACTTCTATCGTATCTAAACTCATTAATGATAATAAGCGTCCCATATTTAAACCGCTTTCGGCTTCAGGGAACGCATTTCCGACCACTACGTCGTCAATTCTTGATTTTTCTATTTGCGGAAAATCATTCATTAGGTGTCTTATAACGGCAACTGCTATATCATCGGGGCGAGTAAATCTAAACTTGCCTCTTGGTGCTTTGCCTATTGCTGACCTGTAACCGCCTACTATATATGCTTCCATTTTTTTAAATTTAATATTGATTATTTATTATTGATTATTTTTTGACTATTGTTTATTTTTGTCTATTTACTTAGTTTTTTTGCTTGCTGTTTTTCTTGATGCAATGAAAATGGATGTAAGTTCTTCTGCTTCTTTAAGCAAATCAGAGACTCTATCTTTTTTCATTAAGTTCTCATCAATAATGAATTCTAACCAAAAAGCAGACTCGTCAATCTCTTCAACAACAATACTTATTTTTGCTATAAAACTCTTTTTTGATTGAGATATAACTGTTGCTCTGTAATTTGCAGCAACCGATGTTGAACATCTGATTAATTGACCTTGTATATGATAGCCAAGTTTTGTTTTTGGCAAAGCAACTGATAACTTAACACATCTGTGTGCAAAATCTTTCGTTCTTTTTAATAATTCTTTTGTTGTCATATACAATTTTCAATAAACAATAATCGATAAACAATAATCAATTTCTAAGTATTTTACCTTTCGTAATCAAACTCTGCATACGTTCAAGTGTTTTTTTCTGCATACAAAGTTCCATAAATGCTTCGCGTTCAAGTTTTAATAAGTATTTCTCCGAAACTTCTGACATTGCTTGTGAGATGTTACCTCCCGACATTACAAAACCAAGTTTTTCAGCAATTAACTTATCGTGTTCACTCATGTAGCCACCAACTGTAAAGCTATCAGCACCTACAAGCCAAATTCCATGAACTTCTTTACCAAGAACTTTAACATTATTACGTGGTGCAGGTTGTGTATAACCTTTTTCAACCATTTGCAAAGCAACTTTTTTTGCATAAGCAAGTTGGTCAACAGAGCTTACAATAACTTCGTCAATACCTTCACGTAAGTAACCTAAATCAAATGCTTCATAAGCTGAAGTTGAAACTTTTGCTTGCCCGATTGTTAGGTAACGATTAAGGAATTGGTTTGTTCTAATGTCGCCTTCACGAATTTCATCACCTAAGCGTAAAGCAAATTCTTTTGTTCCTCCACCTCCGGGGATTACTCCAACACCAAATTCAACAAGTCCCATGTAAGTTTCAGCATGTGCAATAACTTTATCAGAGTGCATTGAAAGCTCGCAACCTCCTCCTAATGTCATTCCGTGAGGACAAGATATTACAGGAATTGCTGAATATCGAAGTCGCATCATGGTATTTTGGAACATTTGTATTGAGTAATTTAACTCGTCCCATTCTTGTTCAACAGCCATCATGAAAATCATACCAACATTTGCTCCTGCAGAGAAATTATCAGCTTCATTATGAATAACAACTGCCTTATAATCTGCTTCTGCCAAGTCAATGGCTTTGTTTAATGCTTGTAATGTTCCTCCACCGATTACGTTCATTTTCGAATGGAACTCAACATTAAGAACACCATCTCCGATATCGAAGATTGTTGCTTCTTCATTTTTATAAAGAACATTAGTTTCTCGTAAAATATCAAGAGAAATAATATCTTCACTACCCGGAATTACTTTGTAAGATTTTGTAGGAATATCATAATATAATTTGCGTCCTCCTTCTATTTTATAGAAAGTTTTTGCACCGCTTTCAAGCATGTCATAAACCCATTGAGCAGGTTTTCTGCCAGCTTTTTCCATTGCTTTTACAGTTTCTTCAACGCCTACTGCATCCCAAGTTGTGAATGTTCCTAATTTCCAACCAAAACCTGCATTTAAAGCATCATCAACTTTATAAACAGCATCGGTAATTTCAGGAATACGATTTGAAGAGTACCAGAAAAGTGCATAAAAACTATCTCGCATAAAATTACCAACTTTACCATCGTCTTTCATTAAAATAGCAATGCGTTTTCCTATATCTTCAATACCTTTGGTTTTTTCTAGTGCTTTAAATTTTGGTTTTGCATCAACGGTATATTCCATTGTTGCAAAATCTAAAGTTGGAAAAGTTTTTTTGCCGTCAACCATAACCTTGGTTGAAAAACCTTTTTTTGTTTTTGAACCTAACCAGTTATTATCCAGCATTTTTTGAATATAATCAGGAATGGCAAAATATTTGGTTCCTTCATCATCTGTGCTTTCTCTAATACCATTAGCAACATGTACCAAAGTATCAAGCCCGACAACGTCGGCGGTTCTGAAAGTTGCCGATTTTGCACGACCGATTAATGTTCCTGTAAGTTTATCAATTTCAGTAATATTCAAGTCATAATTTTGAACATTATTGAAAAGGTACATTATTGAAAATGTTCCGATACGATTGGCTATAAATGCCGGCGTATCTTTTGCATGAACAGTTGTTTTGCCTAAATATCTACGAGCGTAATCTCCTAAAAATTCAATAACCTCAGGATCTGTTTTTGTTGAAGGTATAATTTCGAATAATTTCAGATATCTTGGAGGATTAAAGAAGTGTGTTCCGCAAAAATGTTTTTGGAAATCTTCACTACGTCCTTCAATCATTTTCTCTATTGAAATTCCTGATGTGTTAGTTGTAATAAGTGTTCCTTTTTTACGGAATTTCTCAACATTCGCAAAAACTTGCTTCTTTATATCAAGGCGCTCGATAACTACCTCTATAACCCAGTCGCAAGTTGCAATGTCTTTAAGGTCATCATCAAAATTACCTGTTGTTATGCGTTTTGCAAACTCTTGCCTATAAATTGGCGAAGGTTTTGATTTTAGTGCAGCTTTTAATGCACCGTTTACAATACGATTTCGTACTGCTTTGTCGTTAAGTGTCAGTCCTTTTGCTTTTTCAGCATCTGTCAATTCACGAGGAACAATATCAAGAAGTAAAACTTCAAGACCTATATTCGCAAAATGACAAGCTATACCGGAACCCATTACTCCGGAACCTAGAACTGCTACTTTTCTTATTCTTCTTGTCATAACTTATTTAATTTATGAATGATTATTGGATATTTAATTACTTTAAACCACTTTGTGATTTCTGATTAATATTTTCTTGACTTGCTAATTCATTAATTTTATTCATAACTTTATAAAAAACTTTCATATCTTCTTTAGGTATTGCTGATAATACTTTTTTATTAAAGTCTATAAGTGTTTTTTTTACAAGTTTGCGTTTTTCAACTCCGGCATCTGTTAAAAAGATTTTCATAACTCTTTTATCTTGCCCATCAACCTCTTTGAATATCAATTCTCTTTCTTCCATATTTTTTATAACACGACTAAGACTTGTTGCTTCCATCCCCAATCTTTGGGCTATAATTGTTGCAGGTGTTCCCTCCTTATCAATATTTACAAGTATATATGCAACAGTTTGTGAAGCATCATGTTGTGATGCTATACGATTATACATTTTTGTTAATGAATGCCATGTTTTTTTTATGTGAAAATCTATTGTTTCTGTTAATCTCATTTAAAATAATATTATGCGTGCATTGCAAATTTACAAAAAAATATTATGCACGCAAAGTATTTTTTGCTTTAATTTAAAAAAAAGTTGTTCTTTTGTATAAAAATTTTATATGATAAAAATTGAGAACTTAAACATTAGCTTCAAATCTGAAATAATTTATAATGATTTTTCATTATCTGTTAGCAAAGGTGAAAAAGTTGCAATTATTGGTAAATCAGGAAAAGGAAAATCTACACTATTAAATTTATTAGCCGGTTTTATTTCTGACTTTAAAGGCAATGTTCAAATTAATGGCATTCAGCTAAATACTGAAAACATATCTGAGATTAGAAAGCAAATAGCTTGGCTTCCGCAAGAAACTGCACTAAACTTCAAAACTGTTAAAGAATTATTTTTTGCTCCGTTTAATTTCGAAATTAATAAAAAATTGAAACCTTCTGAAAAGGAAATTAGTGATATATTTAGAGAATTAGAACTTTCTACAAAATTATTAAATAAAAAAACTAAAGAGATTTCCGGAGGGCAAAAACAAAGAATTTTACTAGCAAGTTGCCTACTACTTAACAGACCTTTATTACTTATTGATGAACCTACTTCGGCTTTAGATGATAGTATTAAAATGAAAGTTACAGATTTTATTCTTAGCAAAAGAAACTTAACAGTTATTTCTGCTACGCATGATGAATACTGGATAAAAAAATCAGATACTGTTATCGAACTTAAATAAAAACACATATAGTTTTGCACATATGTTTATAATTTGTATTTTTGTGACAAATCTTAAATTAAAGAAAAATGAAAAAATTATTATCAAAATGGTTAATGGGTGATGTTGTTGAAAAACACACAACAAAAGCAGACTTTAATACAGTTATTGAAACATTAGGAGAGGTTATAAAAGATAATAACTTTGGAATTGTAGCAACTCATGATATGAGAGAAACTTATACAAGTAAAAACTTATCGGTTGCTGATGATTTCGAATACAAAATTATTCACCTTTGTAATGCACCAAAATCGCATAAAGCTTTAACTGAATTAAGTTTCGACATGGGTGTTATGATGCCTAAAACTATTATTGTAGCAAGAGAAAATGGAACAACAAGTCTTCGTTTTATGAGAATGAAACCTTGGATGGTAAGCATGATGTTTCCTGAAATTGATATTGTCCCTTTATCAAAGAAAGTAACAGGAACAATGGAAAAAATTGTTAAAGAAACAATACAAAAAGTCAATAACAAATAGCAATTACTTATACCCACAAATTATTTACAAAATGGAAAAAGTAATTGATATTAATTATTTTGAGTTATTTATTGGTTATGCTTTAATGGCTATTCCTGTTTTGGTTCTTTGGTATTACAAAACAGGATTAGTTAAAGATACAATTATAGCAACAGTTAGAATGACAATTCAGCTGTTACTTGTTGGATTATATTTAGAGTATATTTTTAAATTAAACAGTACTTTTGTAAATATTTTGTGGGTTTTAATAATGTCAATTATTGCATCTTATACAATTGTAAAAAGAAGCAAATTAAAATTTAAACTGTTTTTTATTCCTATTTTTTTATCAGGGCTTATTAGCATTGCAATAACTGATGTTTACTTTTTAGGTTTTGTTGTTAAACTAAAAAATGTTTTTGATGCAAGATATTTTATTCCTGTAACAGGAATGCTTTTAGGCAATACTATAAAAAATGTAATTATTGCACTCGATGCATATTACAAAAGAATTGATGATGAGCAAAACCTTTATAGATGGCATTTAGCAAATGGAGCTACAAGAAAAGAAGCGCTTTTACCTTTTATGCGAGATGCTTTAAGAATGGCATTTAACCCTATGATTGCAACTACTGCAATTATGGGATTAATTTCACTGCCCGGAATGATGACAGGGCAAATACTTGGAGGAAGCAATCCTAATGTTGCTGTTAAATATCAGATTATGCTTCTTATCACTATTTTTTCTTCCGCAATTTTAAATGTTGTTCTTACAATATTCTTCTCAAATAGAATTGCTTTTGATAAATATTTCAATTTAAAATTAGACATATTTAGAAAATAAAAATGTTCTTATCTCTAAAACCACAGTTACTAAAGTAATTTAGTATAACATAAAGAAAATCAGTTATATTAAAACATTATTTTCTATTTAAATTAAAAAAAAAGTTAAAAAACTTGCAAATAAAAAAAAAATGTAAACCTTTGTTTTCTTTTTTAATTATTTCATAAAAATGACTTATCTATCAAAAAGAATTAAAAGGATTTCAGTATCGCAAACACTTGCTATGTCTCAACGAAGCAAAGAGTTAAGAGAAAAAGGTGTTGATATTATTGACATGAGTGTTGGCCAACCAGATTTCCCTACTCCACCACACATAAAACAAGCAGCAAAAGATGCAATAGACAAAAATTTTACTTTTTATACACATGTTGCAGGTTACTCAGAGTTAAGAGATGCAATTGTAGATAAGTTAAAAAAAGAAAATAATTTAGATTATAAACGTGAAAACATTGTTGTTTCTAATGGTGCAAAACAAGCATTAGCAAATGCAATTTTAACATTAATCGGAAATGAAAATGAAATTTTAGTACCATCACCATTTTGGGTAAGCTATAAAGAACTTATAAATTTGGCAGAAGGAAATGTTAAAATAATTGAAACGGATATATCAACAAATTATAAAGTTACTGCAAAACAAATTGAAGATGCAATAACCCCAAAATCGAGAATTTTAATTTATAGTTCTCCATCTAATCCGGCAGGAAGCGTTTATTCAAAAAAAGAACTACGCGAAATCGTTGACGTAATAAAAAAATATGAAAATCTTTTTGTAATTTCTGATGAAATTTATGAACACATTAATTATGTTGGAAAACACGAAAGTATTGCACAATTTGATGAAATAAAAGACCGTGTTATTTTAATAAACGGAATGTCGAAAGGATATGCAATGACTGGTTGGAGAATTGGATATATGGCTGCTCCAAAATGGATTGCAGACTCTTGCATAAAACTTCAAGGACAATATACATCAGGAGCAAGCTCAATATCGCAAATGGCAGCAATTTCTGCCTTAAAAGGTGATAATATTTACACAATGGGAATGAACCAAGCTTTTAGAGAAAGACGAGATTTAATAGTTCAGCTTTTAAAAGAAATTCCAGGCTTTAAAACTTATAACCCTGAAGGTGCATTTTATATTTTTCCTGACATAAGAGAATATTTTGGAAAAGTTAATAATTACATAACAATAAAAAATGCTTCTGACTTAAGTATGTTTTTACTTAATGAAGCTCATGTTGCAACTGTTCCGGGTACCGCTTTCGGGAACCCAAATTGCATACGTTTTTCATTTGCTCTTGGCAAAGATAAAATTACAACTGCAATGCAAAGAATAAAAAATGCACTTGAAAGTTTACAATAAATAAGAATAATACATTCTTTAAATATGATAAAATTTAACATAAAACATTTGAGTATATTTATAATCGCAACAGTTTTATTATTTTCATGCGAAACAACCGATTTAGAGAAAATTAAAGCTCTTACAAACAAAGAAGAATTACCGGATGTTATTATTGAAAATCTTGAAGCTGTATACAGTTTGAATGGTAATACAAAAGTTAAACTTTTAACACCAAAAGCATATAAATATACATCAGAAACAAAGCAATACTCTCTTTTTCCTGATGGTATTAACCTAATGTTTTACGATAAAAATTTCAATCTACACTCTAGTCTTACTGCTGATTATGGTATTTATTATGAAAAAAAGAAATTTGCAAAAGCAAAAGGCAATGTTATACTAACAAATGTAAATGGAAGTGTTTTAAAAACAGAAGAATTGCTAATTGATGAAAATGAAGAAAAAATTTACTCTGTCGTACCTGTCAATATTAAAGATAAAGATGGGTTTGAAATAACAGGAGAAGGAGGTTTTGAATCTAACCTTGATTTTACAGTTTATCGTTTTACAGATGTATCAGGTGTTAAAATAATTAAAGAAAACGAAAGCAATAACTTCTTCATTGATAATAACAAAAAATAACAAACTGTTCCCTATGATAAAAGTAAAAAATATAACAAAATCTTTTGGCACACTACAAGTATTAAAAGGCATTAATCTTGATGTTAAAAAAGGAGAAATTGTTTCAATTATAGGACCAAGTGGTGCAGGAAAAACAACATTACTTCAAATTATAGGAACTTTGTCCTTGCCCGATGAAGGTGAATTAATTATTGATAATACAAACATTAACACACTAAACCAAAAACAGCTTTCAGATTTTAGGAATGAAAACATTGGATTTGTATTTCAATTTCATCATCTTTTACCTGAATTTACTGCAATTGAGAATGTTTGTATGCCTGCATTTATAAAAGGGCAAAGCAAAAAAGAAGCAACTGAAAAAGCTAAAGAATTACTTGACTTTTTAAACATATCACATCGTACAGAACATAAACCCGGAGAAATGTCAGGCGGTGAACAACAACGTGTTGCTGTTGCCAGAGCACTAATTAATAATCCATCGGTAATTCTTGCAGATGAACCTTCCGGCAATCTTGACACAAAAAACAAAAAAGATCTTCATAAGTTATTCTTCACTTTACGTGAAAAATACAACCAAACTTTTGTAATAATAACTCACAATAATGAACTTGCAGAAATGTCTGACAGAATTATTAATTTAGAAGATGGCATTGTAAAAACATAAAAAAAGCTTCAATAAATGAAGCCTTTTTTTCATAAAATAACAATTAATTAAAAATAAGCTTTCCTGTTTTAATCTTACCATTAATATCAAACTTATAAAAATAAATTCCTGCAGGAACGCTAGGTTGCCAACTTAATTTATAAGTCCCTGAATTTTTATTATTTTTATAAATTGACTTTACACACTTCCCTGTTACATCAAAAATATTTAAATTTACATCTGCACGTTCTTCTAAAGTATATAAAAAATCAACAACACTATTAAATGGATTAGGGTAAACATTCACATTATTTTCCGAAAGTTCATTAACTGACAATGGAGAAGTTGTGAAAGTTAATTGCTTTGCTTTAGAAATATTATTATAGTCTGTAACAACAAAAGATATATCCCAAGAGCCTTCAGCCTCTGAAGGTGTTCCTTCAAAAATACCTTCTTCTGAAACGGACATTCCTATAGGAAATGGAATTGTTGTAAATTTTGCTCTTTCATTATCAGGGTTATAAATTCCTGAATTCGAATATATTACATAATTGGCTCTGTCGCCATTTGATATTCCTGCTGCCCAAGTTAATCCATCATCTGCACTATCATAATAATACCTAATTTCACCGGAAGGAAATAAAGTTACAGCAAATTCAATATTTGCAGATTGATTTCCATATAAAGATGTTTTCCATTTAAAAGTTGCACTATTTTCATCACCGCTATAAAAAATTCCATCTCCATCATCAGGATATATCATTAAATCAGAAGCAAAAATAGAAATTACTCTTGCTCCTTTTATTGCATCTTCACTACGAATAAATGAAAATTCAGGTTCAAAAATTATAGAGCCATCAGTTGAAAGGTATAATTCATTATACTCTTTTCCATAAAATGGAAAACTAAATTGCAATGATTTTGTTGCAAAACCATCATCATTATCATTTGGTGTTAACTGACTTGTTGCTGTTGGAAAAGTTTCCGATAAATCATCTTCTAAATAATCAATTTTAACTGCCCATTTATATGGAGCCTGTCCTCCTTCTGCACTTAATTCTTGAGAATAAGGTTTATTAACCTCAGCTTCTGGTAAGTTCTCTGTTGTAATTGTTGGATAGTCAAAAGTTACAGAACTACTAACTGAAAGAATTGTTACATCATTATTCAAAAGAGTTACATTATGGTCACTACAAATAGTTTCATTATTTTCATTATCAACTATTGAGAAATCATAAATTTGTCCTGAAGAAGTCCCAGCATCATCATTTTCATCAACTAAAAGAAAAAATTTTGAGTTACTATCACTATTAACATAATTAAGTAAAGGTGTAATATCAAGAGTTATTTCAATTGGATCAGCAGTTGTTCCTCTCATATCATACGCTCCTCCTTGCTTGTTAAATAATGGAAAATCTATAGTATATTCAGGTTCTGTTGCATTTACATCCGAAGAAACTCCTGCATATATTTTTATTTTATCTCTTGAATTATGTTCCATTTTAATATTCATTGTAAGTTGTGGAGTATAAGCATCTTTAACTTTTATTGAATAAACTTTGTTTGAAAATATTCCTCCATCTTCAATAGGATCAGCTAACAATTTGTACATAACATAAGCTTTTCCTCCATCAGCCCATGAAGTTCCCCACGAATTAACCATTATTAAAGCCCCTCTTTCCCAATCTTGCATATTTACAATACCATCTCCATTTATATCTATATCTGTGGTTATATTTCCATCGTTATTATAATCATACTCAATATTATCGTCCCAACCAACAAAAGTCATTGCATGATTTGCAACATTATGCCACTTTATTATCTTATAATCAGAAGTTATCTCATAATCACCTTCTGAAATTCCTGCTGCAAAATTTACAATACTTCCATCATTTGCTCCTTCTAAATGGTCGTACATCCAATGTTTTAAAGTAATTAAACCTTCCTCATTACTAACATCAATAGTAAATATTTCAGCTACCCTATTTGATTTTCCACTTAAATAATTATCATAACCACTCATCCAATATTGAGCTCCATTATCAGCAAGTCCTCCATATGTATCAACATTTGGGCAACCATTTGCACTTATAATTTCCCAACCATCAAAAAGCCAAGAGCCATTTCCTCCATCACCATTATTTAAAAAATTATAAGTGTAATGTGTAGGAAATTGATTTGAAGAAATATCTGCACTTGTACCTTTCTCTCTATTCATTTCATAAGTAAAATTATATGCAACACCACTTGCTTGTGCACAACATCCATCTGTTTGGCTAAAAATAGGTCTAAAATAATCTTTTTGGCTATTATCTAATGAAGATGGTAAATCCTTTGCATTTTTTTCATATGATTTTTTTATAACAGGTATTTTATTTATTTCTTCTTGCGAAGGAATTCTTAAACCTCCAAGCAACCAAGGTTCTGCATTTTTATTAGGATTAACATTTTTAACCTGCGAATTTGCAAATAATGAAAACATTATTAATATTGCAACTAAACTAAACTTATTCATATCTTTTTAATTTATAATTTCTTATAAAAGAGATGTTAAAGATATTAATAGTTGCAAGAAAAAATATAAAATGTCTAAAATTTCAAAAAAAACACAAAAAAAATTTCTTGAAGAAAAATACAAACAGTACA